>CAYUEI010000001.1:0-45082 GCA_964443445.1 uncultured Prolixibacteraceae bacterium
AATAACAATCAAGTGTTGTACAACTAATCTGAAATTTTATAAAAATTATCTTTTTTACGATTGGTTTTCCTTATATAAAAATTCTTTTATGAGGATTTGACAAACACGAAAAATTACCCGTACAAATAGATACTACATCCGTACCTTATCCGTACCACATCCGTACTTTCTCCCATTATAACAGGAGATACCCCCATTATAATGGGAGAAAGTACGAATGTGGTACGGATAAGGTAGGTATATAATCAGTTTAGGAATAGGGTAATTTGAAGTAAATACGTTGATTAAAATCTTTATTGTTTTTCATGTTTAGGTGTGGCTGATGAAACTGCATTTACTGTATCTGCCGGTTCAGCCTTATACCCAATTTTTGAAAAAGCCTTAACGATCTGTTCAATGGTGGTTTTGTCTTCACGGTATGTTATTTCAACCATCTTTTCATCCAGATTCACTTTAAGGTCTGTAACTCCTTTTTCGTAAGAAATGTTATCTTCTATTTTTACCTTACATCCATGGCAATCCATATCGACCTTGAATATTACTGTTTTTTCTTTTTTATTTGCTGCATGTACAAATATTGAAGTAAATACTAAAAGAAATACTGCAAATACTGTAATTATTTTTTTCATGATATGATTAGTTAAATGTTTTATTTATAGCTTTTTATTGTATATCTGACACCTGCATATATTTTTCTTCCATGAACTGGTCCCCAGATCATCGATCCGTCAAAATTTTCACTCCATGGGTTATCTGCATTTATTATCGGATGATTGATGCTGAAATTCAAGAGATTTTCTGCTCCTGCATATATACTCCAGTTTTTATAATTTCTAGTAATCTGCATGTTATATACATTATATGGTTTGAATTCCTTTTCCCATAATGCATTTGTGATATCCGGATCAGGCATTCTTCCTCCTCCGTTGAATTGCCCTGTTACATCAAATTGCCATTTGTTTAACCGGGTAGCATAAGAAAGGCTTAACATTCCTTTATATCTGCTGGTTAACGGTATTTCTCTAAGTGTTCCGTTGATTGTTTGTTTTACATCATTTAATCTCCATGCTGCATTGATTGTAAATCCTCTGAATACTTCCCAAAATAATTCTGTTTGAAACGAATTGGAAAATGATTCACCTTCAAGGTTGTAAAAGCTTACTTTACGAGGGTCTTTATCTGTATCTCTGATTATTTGATTTTGAAAATCAGTTCTGAAATAATCGATTGTGATATCTATCTTTCTTTTACCTACAGGGATATGCCCAGTTAAGCTGATTCCATAGTTCAATGCCTGCTCCTGTTTTAAATTATCAGCTATTTCTATTTCTCTTGAACTTGCCAGAAGATAATTGTTTTCGGATAATGGCACAGATGTTCTGTATCCCTTACCTGCTGAACCTCTTACCGTGATCCAATCATTGGGGCTCCATTTTGTATGAAACCGGGGAGTTATAAAAAGACCGTAAACACTGCTGTAATCTGCCCTGATTCCTGCAAGGAAATTAAAATGATCGTGATACTTAAAGTCGTATTGCAAAAATACTCCCGGCACATATTCTTTGTGTGTAATCTTTTTACTTTGCAGGATTTCGTTAATTATATCTCCTGAAAATGAAGTCCCTACACTGTAATTGTGCATGTCGTTTTTAATATAACCCTGATAAATAATATTGAGGTAGGCGTTGTACTGAGTCCCCGAATATTCCTTGTTTCCATATAAAGCTTCCTGATTATGGTAGCTTCCGGAAAGCTGTATGCCTAAGCTGCTGCCCGGCTTGTCAAAGATAAAACCGTTCTTAGCAAAAATCTCATATCTGTTGGTGTTGATGTTGATGCCATACAGATTGGCTAAGGGATTATCAAAAGCACCACTTTGTCCTGATTTACGGTTTTCACTAAGTATCTTTATCCCAATTTGTTTGTGCCCTCCATCTTTGCCTTTCAGATTCCACCTGTTTATAAAGTTGATTTGCCTGACATGTGGGATATCAATAAAACCATCAGAATCTTCATCAATATCAGATGAGAAATTTTCTGCATGAAGCAAAATCATTGATGACAATTTGTCATTGAGTTTAATTGAAGCATTCAGGTTAGCTTCTGCCTTTAATGTACTGTTGCCGTAAACATTAACATGAAGCAACTCATTGCCCTCAGGTTTTTTGTATTCAACGTTAATCTGGCCGGATATTGCTTCGTAACCGTTTATCACAGAAGATGTTCCTTTCGATATTTGTATCGACTCCATCCACGATCCGGGTGTATAACCTAATCCATAAGGAGCAGCTAATCCTCTCATCATTGGAATGTTTTCTGAAATGGTTTGTACATATATGCCCGATAATCCTAAAAGCTTAATTTGTTGAGCTCCTGTTACTGCATCAGTGTAGGCTACGTCAACAGAAGCATTAGTCTCAAAGCTTTCCGACAAATTACAACAAGCAGCTTTCTGTAATTCTGAGGATGTAATTTTTTGAGTATGAATAGGGTTAAGCTTAGATAAGTGTGCTCCTGGCTGACGCTGAGAAACTAACACTTCTCCCAGTTCCAGGTTTTTTTCAAGTAAGATGAATAATTCGCCGGTTTTATTTTTAATCGTTACAGTATCAGTGTTATATCCAACAAATGATACTATCAGATTTTTACTTAATGATTCATCGTAGTTAAGTTTGAAAAAGCCATTCTTATCGGTAATGGTTCCTTTGGTCGTCCCCTGCCAATAAACATTAGCACCGACTAATGGAAGTTCTTTATTCTCTTTTTCCATTACGAAGCCCGATATTGACGGCCCGGAAGAATAAAGATTATATGAAATCATTAAAAGAGGCAATAATAAATAAATGAATTTACGCATTTGTATTAAATTGAAAATAAGACATTTGATTAATTAACTCAAAGTCTTGTTTTCAATTTCTGAAGATACAGATTTTGGTAAGGATTGTTTTGCCCGTTTGTATTATAATGTGATTGTCAGAAGAGAATATTTTATTTGTTATGGGCTCAATAATTTTATTGAGTGTAACGTTAATAATATCAATGATAGGGAAATAAAGAATTTTGAAGATATCTTTTACTTCAGACGAGTCGTATTTCAATTGGACCCAAATTTTTTCTGAATGATGTAAATTGCAATCATGAATTCCTGATACCCTACAGTATTGGCTTTCAGTTTTAGCTCCTTCAGGGCAGTTACATGAAAAATCATCTTCGGAGGGGATAAGGGAAATTTTTGCATGTTCATGATTACAATCAGTGCAGAATGTATCGACAACATTAAACCCTATTGTTGAGATCAATATCAACAATAAAAGAAAAAATGAGATTTTATTTCTTAAAACAGGTTTCAATTATTGTGTTTTTTATAATAAGACAAAATTGTATGGTTTTATGCAAACAAACAAGTATGCTGTGGTTAAAGTTTTGTTAAAAAACCAAATAAGGATTTTTAATTTTTCTGTAACAAATAATTAAGTTAATACGTCAAAAAAAGAGTTTAAAAAATGTAATAAAAATATTTAATCGATACTAATCAGTAAAAAAAGGTAATAACCGATAAAAATCATCAGTTCGTCTATAATAATTGAATTTTTTTCAAGTAAATGACTGACTTTTGATGCGTTGTTCAAAGTCAGACAATTTTAAATAGCCATGATAACAATTAAAGATCTACACAAATCTTATTACACGGGTTCAAACAGTCTTCATGTATTAAAAGGAATTTCGCTGGATGTAAAAAAAGGAGAATTTGTTTCAATTATGGGATCTTCAGGTTCCGGGAAATCTACTCTGCTTAATATTCTTGGTATTCTTGATAATTATGATGAAGGTTCTTATGAGCTTGATGGAAAGCTCGTAAGGAATATGAGCGAAAAGCACGCCGCTAAATACAGAAACGAAACACTTGGATTTATATTTCAATCGTTCAATCTGATATCGTTTAAGAATGCAATGGAAAATGTAGCATTGCCTTTGTATTATCAGGGAGTTCCCCGCAAGAAAAGAAATAAAATTGCTTTGGAATATCTCGATAAATTCGGACTTCTTGGTTGGGCTGATCATTTACCTAATGAATTGTCGGGCGGACAAAAACAACGTGTTGCCATAGCACGGGCACTGATATCAAATCCAAAGGTTATTCTTGCTGATGAACCAACGGGTGCTCTTGATACTCACACTTCATACGAAGTAATGGAAATTCTGAAAAGTATTAACAAGGATGGTAAAACAATCATCATTGTGACTCACGAGCACGATATAGCAGCAATGACTGATAAGATCGTCAAGCTAAGTGATGGTGTCATTGGAGACATGATAGTCAACGGAGACCTTGCTTCGTTCAAGAAAAATTACGCAAAAGACGCTGCAATTCTCTAAGCTATGTTTGATCTAGATAAATGGCAGGAAATATTCAGTACGATTCGCAAGAATAAGCTTCGTACTATATTAACCGGTTTCTCGGTCGCCTGGGGTATATTTATGCTTATGATACTACTGGGTTCAGGAAACGGATTAAGCAATGGCGTTAGCTCCAATTTCGAGGGGAGTGCCATAAATGCAATGTGGATTTGGAGCAGGGAGACCAGCGAACCTTATGCAGGTTATAAATCTGGCAGAAGGATTCAATTCACAATGGACGACCTTGATGAAATTAAGAAATTAGATAATATTGATAAGATTTCAGCTCGTTACTGGATCGGTGACAGGGTTTATTCTTATAATAACGAATATGGCTCTTTTCAAACTCAATCTTGTCATCCTGATTATATTTATATAGAGAACTTTATCATAAAACAGGGACGTTTCCTTAACGATTTAGATATGGAAAACGACCGTAAGGTTATTGTTATTGGTGAAGATATAAGAAAAGCCTTGTTTAAGGGTATGGACCCGATAGGTCAGTTTATCAAAGTTGGCGATATTCCATTTAAAGTTATTGGTGTATATAATGAGAAAGATGCGAGAGAAGGTACACGTCAGGGGCTGATACCTATTTCAACTGCTCAGCGCTTGTTTAATGCAGGTAAAAATATCCATAACATTGCTCTTACAACTACTGATGTTTCAAAAAAGGAAAGCCAGCAAATAGAACAGGATATCAAAGATCTTCTGGCAAAGAGACATAAATATGATCCTAAAGACGAGAAAGCCATTGGATTATATAACTCTCTGGAAGATTATATAGAGACTATGAATATTTTCAAGGCAATAAAGATGTTCGTATGGCTTATTGGTATAGGTACATTGATTGCCGGGATAGTCGGTGTCAGCAATATAATGTTGATTGTTGTTAAAGAAAGGACTAAGGAGATTGGTATTAGAAAAGCTCTTGGAGCGACACCTTCATCTATTATTGGACTAATACTTCTTGAATCTGTAATGATTACTGCATTAGCTGGTTATATTGGAATGTTCCTTGGGATCAGCATCATGGAAGGGATTAATTTTGTTATGGAGCAACAGGCTGCGCAATCTGCAGTTCAGAATAATAATGATCAGGGACAAATGACAATGTTCCTGAACCCGACTGTTGACCTCAAGATAGCTGTCAGTTCTATGCTTCTGCTTGTTGCTGCCGGAACGATGGCAGGTTATTTCCCCGCTAAAAGGGCTGCTTCTATTAAGCCGATTGTAGCGTTACATGATGAATAATTTTTAAAAAGTTAATGCTATGTTTGATTTAGATCGTTGGAACGAAATATTAAGTGCCCTGAAGAAAAATAAGCTTCGCAGTTTTCTTACAGCTTTTGGAGTATTTTGGGGGATTTTCATGCTGATAGTCATGGCCGGAGCAGGCAATGGATTACAGCACGGTATAACTGATGGGGTAGGGCAGGTAGCTACCAATTCATTTTTCATGTGGACAGAAAGAACCGGAGAACCTTATAAGGGTTTTCTGAGAGGTCGTTTCTGGGATTTCAGTAATGAAGATGTAGAATATATTAAAAAAAATATACCTGAAGCTGATGTTGTTTCTCCCCGCCTTTTTGGGCACTGGCTCAGCGGTAATAATACCGTTAGGGGCGAAAACACCGGATCTTTCAATATTAAAGGAGATTATCCGCAATGGAATAAGATAGATCCTGTTGATGTTCTTAATGGAAGATGGTTAAATGAAATAGATATATTACAAAAAAGAAAAGTTTGCGTAATTGGAGAAAAGGTACTTGAACAAATGTTTGAAAAAGATGAGGATCCTATTGGTAAGTACTTACGTGTTAGTGGAGTTTATTATCAGGTTGTGGGTGTTATTCATCCTGTTTCAAGTATTAATATGAATGGGAGGACTGAAGAAAGCATTTTCCTTCCCTTTACAACTATGCAGGCAGCATATAATTACGGTAATTCAGTACATGTGCTTGGTGTTACTACCAAAAAAGGGAACAGCGCGTCTCTGGTTGAAGAAAAGGTGATGGCTGCCATTAAGGAAAGACATTCAATAGCACCTTCCGATATTCAGGCAATAGGTCATGTGAATCTTGAAAAACAATTTAAGATGTTTTCTTCATTATTTATAGGGATACAGATTTTAACATGGATCGTGGGAATTGGAACCCTCCTTGCCGGTGTTATAGGCGTGAGTAATATTATGCTTGTTATCATTAAGGAAAGAACACAGGAAATAGGAGTTATGAGGGCAATTGGTGCTACACCCTGGAAAGTAATTTCCCAGATTATAATGGAAAGCGTTTTTCTTACAACTCTTGCAGGTTATTTAGGACTTTTTTCAGGCATTCTTCTTTTGGAGGGCGCAAACAAACTCCTTGAGATGGCTGCGAAGAACGGAGGAGACGGTATTTTTATCAAGAACCCGGAAATCAATTTCGGTGTTGCTGTTGCATGTCTGATGATTTTAATAATATCAGGAGCAATAGCAGGATATCTGCCGGCAAAAAGGGCTGTTGAAATTAAACCTATTGATGCTCTCAGAGCTGAATAGTTAACTTGAATCAATTAAATTAAAATATAATAAGTCATGAAAAAATTCTTTAAAATCTTCGGAATAGTGTTTCTGATAGTTTTATTTATCGGCACTTTCTATTTTCTTTATTCTAAATCAAAAAAACAACCTGATCAGTTTAAGGTAGAAACGCCAAAAATTGACAATATAATCAAGAAAACAGTAGCAACAGGTTCGGTTGTACCCCGTAAGGAAATTGAGATTAAACCTCAGGTTTCAGGTATCATTGAAGAGGTATATCTAGAAGCAGGGCAAATGGTTAAAAATGGTGATATCATTGCTAAAGTTAAAATCATCCCTGATATGCTTAGCCTTAATAATGCTGAGTCAAGAGTAAATCAGTCAAGGCTTAACTATGAAGATGCAAAGATTGATTACGAAAGGCAAACCAGTCTTTATGAAAAGAAAGTTATTGCTTATGAAGAATATCAGAAATCGCAGCTGGCATACAACACCGCCCGTGAGGAACTTGCTTCATCGGAGAACAACCTTGAGCTTATAAAGAAAGGTGTAACTAAAAAATCGGAAAAGACTACAAATACCCTTATTCGTTCAACTATTAACGGTATGCTCCTCGATGTACCTATTGAAGTTGGAAATTCAGTTATACAGGCCAATACCTTCAATGCAGGTACAACAATAGCCATCGTTGCCGATATGGGTGATATGATTTTTGAAGGTAAGGTTGATGAAACAGAGGTTGGCAAAATCAAAGAAGGCATGGATATAATTCTTACAATTGGAGCTATAGACACGGAAGAATTTGCTGCAGTCCTTACCTATCTTTCTCCAAAGGGAGTTGAAGAGAACGGTGCTATTCAGTTTCAAATTAAAGCTGATGTTAAGCTAAAAGAGGGTCAGTTTATCAGGGCAGGATACAGTGCCAATGCAAGTATAGTACTGGAAAAAAGAGACAGTGTTATGGTAATTCCAGAATCTATTGTAAAGTTTGAAAAAGACTCAGCATATGTTGAAGTAGAAACAGAACCACAGAAGTTTGTAAAGCGTGATATTAAAGTAGGTTTATCTGATGGATTGAATATTGAAATTGTTGAAGGTCTTAAAATGGAAGACAAAATCAAAGCTGAAAAGATAGATCCAAAAGCGATTAAGACTGCTGCTGCGGAAACTAAATAATATAAGCCATAAATAAAAAAGAAAAAATCATGAAGAAATTCTTAATGATAGTTATATCAGGGCTTATATTTATCAATGTAAACGCCCAGGAAAAATGGTCCTTGCAAAAGTGTATTGATTATGCTCAGACTAATAATATTGTCATAAAGCAATATGAGATCAATACCAAATATCAGGAAAATGAACTAATGCAAAGCAAGAACAACCGATTACCGGGAGTAAATGCCAATCTTTCACAGGATTTCAGTTTCGGTCGTTCAGAACAGCTTGATGGAACCTACAGATCAAGAAATACTATGAATACTTCATTGTCTCTTGGAACCAATGTTGTTGTATATAATGGAGGCCGTTTGAAAAACACTATTGTTCAGCAGGATTATGAACTAAAGAAAAGTCTTGAAAATTTAAAGAAGGCGAAGGATGATGTAACTCTTAATATTACTTCAGGTTATCTTGACATTCTTTTTGCCAAAGAAATAATAAAGGTTTCTGAAGCACAGGTTGAAACTACAAAGCTTCAGATTAAAAGAACTGAAGAACTTGTTAATGCAGGTAAACTTGCTCCTGGTGCACTTCTTGAGCTGCAATCACAGCTTGCAAGTGAAGAACTGGAAATTGTGAACCGTCAGAATGCCCTTCAGATTTATCTTTTAAATCTGGCACAGGTGCTTGAACTGGAAAACTATACAAACTTCGACATAGTAACTCCTGAATTACCTGAATTGAGTGCTGTTGCTTCAGTTTCATCATCATCTCAGGTTTATGACAAGGCGATTGAGAATCGCCCTGAAATAAAAAGTGCAGAATACCAGCTTAAAAGTTCAGAAGTACAGCTTAAGATTGCAAATAGCGGGTTATATCCTACATTATCAGCTTCTGCAGGTATTGGTGATAACTATTTCAATATGAATGATGTAAAAAATGAAGGGTTAGGTAAACAACTTCTCGACAATCATGGGGAATATATTGGTGTTGGTTTGAATATTCCTATTTTCAGTAAGTTTCAAAATAAAACAAATATTGAAAACTCAAAGTTGCAGGTTGAAAACCGCAAACTTGAGCTTGAAAGTGCAAAGAAAGACCTAAGAAAGCAAATTGAGCAGGCCTACACTAGTGCTGTCGCTGCTTTGAAGAGGTATAATTCGAGCATGGTTGCTGTTAATTCAATGAAAGAATCATTTCGCTATGTTGAGGAAAAGTTTTCTGCAGGGAGGGTAAATTCGGTTGAATATAACGATTCAAAATCAAGATTGGCAATAGCTGAGTCGCAGTTAATACAGGCTAAATATGATTTTTTATTCAGGACTAAGATTCTTGATTTCTATAATGGAATACCAATAGAGCTATAAGGCGTTTTTTATAATAATAAGGTTTGTAGACGAAGCCGGTCATTCTGAAAAGGATGGCTGGCTTTTTATTATTGGACTTTTATAATTCTTTCTATATCATAATAATCGAAACCTCCATAATCGGAACAGTTACGCACCTTTTCGCCTGTTTGGATATAAACATCTATCGGCGAAGAGATTTCATACCCTATAGTATTTCCTATTATTCCATTTTCTGACATAATGGTATCATTGCCTGTTTTTATTTTCCATCCCCAGCTGCATGCTGATTTGTCGGGATTAAAGGAAATAACCTGAGCATTGCTCTTTAGCATTGATAGATTGGCGACAGAAAGTTTTACCTTGTAGTCTTGAGGTTTAATTGTTTTATTGATAGAAGGATAGGGTGTTAAACTTATAAGGGCAATATTCAAATGATCGATAGTGGTATCTGTTGGTAAAACATTTGTATTTAATTCAGCAAACTGATATCCAATTCCAATAATTGAAAGTTTCATTCTAATCTCTGCATTGCCTTCCCAACAACAAATTGCTCCTTCCGGACATCTTGAATCGTTAATTAAAGAATCGAAGCATAAGGTTGCCTGACCAAAAGTTGTTATGCATTTTCCATATTTTAATTCTATAGTATCTATAAAATCTGAATCCTCACATTTAGTGTAGTCTGAAACATATATATTGCAATAATTAAAAGATTGGTATAGAGTTTTGCATCCCCTAATCTCATTTGTTTCAGGCAAACGAACTTTTACTTGTATCAGTTCTCCAGTTTTAAAATCATCCTGATTCAAATTAGCCGAATTGTAAATGTCTGACTCACTTTCTCCAAGTAACTTTCGGATAATCTTAGTGTCATTTGGAAACTGCAATAAACATGTATTGCAATTAAGATCATACCCTACAACTTCAGCGAGATAAAACTTGTCGAGAGTTTCTTCTTCCTTATTGCATCCAATCAGAATTATCAATATAGTTACAATGAATACTATTTTTTGCATGTTTTGAGTTTTTATTGGAAGATGTATTATTTTTCTTTTTAGTTGCTTCATCTCTCGCTTTTTTTAATAAAAAACAGATGCATTATTTTAGATATTATAATACTTTGTAACTTGTGTCAGTTTTATTAATAATTTTAAAATATAAGCCATGATTAATCTAAATAAGTCGAAATTTCTTATTAGTGTATTTGCTTTATTGTATGCTGCGGTCTGTTTTGCCCAGCCTTCCGGTGGCCCTTACGGAACAGTAAACAAGGTTTACGAAGTTCCAAAGGATGCGGTCAATATTTATTATGTTGCTCCTGATGGAGTTGCAGATAATCAAGGAACGTCAATTGATGAACCTACAACAATAGAGGAAGCTGTAAAGAAAGCTGTAACAGGCGATGCTATTATAGTTCGCGGTGGTACATACCGAACAGGAAATCTTGTTTTTAACCAGGGTATTACCATTCAGGCTTACGCTGATGAACATCCAGTTTTTAAAGGTACTTATATTGCTGATAATTGGAAGGACCTTAAAAATGGACTCTGGAAAATAACATGGGATAACCTCTTTCCTCAAAAACCTGCTGACTGGTGGGGCAGAGATAGAAGTGGTAAATCGACACCCTTATTCCGCTTCAATGATGATATGGTTTTCATAGATGGTAAGTTCTTACAGTCTGCCGGTTATGAAGGAGAGGTAAATGAGAATTCATTTTATATTGACTATGACAGTAAAACTGTTTATATAGGTCAGGATCCAATAGGTAAAAGTATTGAGATAACTGCTTTCAATAGTGCAATGGTTAGAACAATCAAGGATTGCAACGGTAAGAAGTCGGATGGTAAAGGGCCTGTTATCAAAGGGATTAAATTCACACAATATGCATACAGGGCTCTTGAGATTGAAGGTTATGAACCTGAAGGTATTGCCGATGAATCTACTTTCGGCAAGGATGTCGTCGGAACAGTAATTGAAAACTGTGAGATTTCCTTTTGCTCCAGAGTAGCAGGATATCTCCGAGGAGATAAAATGGTTATTCGTAATTGCAAAATAAGTGACACAAGCACCGAAGGGATATATATTTTAAGTTCTAATGATGTACTGGTAGAAAAATGCGTTTTCACCAGAAACAATATTGAAAACATTGATGGATATTTTCCTGCTGCAGTAAAGATCTTTAATCAGACACACAGGGTTGTGTGTAACGATAATCATATTATTGACTTGCCTAATTCAAATGGTATTTGGTATGATGTAGGTAATGTTGATGGTGTTTTCATTAACAATCTTGTCGAGAACGTAGGAAATGTAGATGGAAAGTCGCCAACAAAATGGTTGTGGCCAAGTCAGAATGGTTTTTTCTTTGAGATTTCAAAGGGGGTAACTATTGCCGGTAATGTGTTTAAGAATTGTGATCATGGTTTGATGATACTAAATAGTTGTGATGCTCATATTTACCAAAATACCTTTATAAATAGTATCGCATGTATTGGAAGAGATCAAAGAAGTGCACAAGGCGATCATTTTGGATGGCATCCTGCTACAGGTCCTGATGTTCATGAAAGGGTAGGGCACATCTTTGTAAATAATCTGATGGTTGGTGATGGCAATTACAACCGACCGCTAATGCTAATCTGGCAGCCTGATTTCATGTGTGGTAATCTTAAAGATTCTCCCATGAAAGAATTCGATAATAACATATTCTCCCAGGCAACTTCTACAGCTCCATTGATGTATTGGAGCCCTGTTGGTGGAGATAATTGCCAGCTTGAAGTAAGGGAACTATCAGAGCTTCAGAAATATTATCCTGAATTTAATAAAAACAGCACCAATATTTCAGGTAAGGGATTGATAATAAATGGAAGCTATTTGTCCGGAATAAGTCAGATAGGTTCAATAAAGAATATTGACAAAGCAGCCGTATTACCATTAAAGGTTGCAGCAATGCTGGGTCATTCAAAAAAGACTAGACCTTATATTGGAGCATTTCCGATTAAGTAATTATGAAATGAAGTAAAATAAAAAAAACCTGCTGGAAATAAAACCTGCAGGTTTTTTTAAATCAGATTATGCAGTAAGCGTTTTTACAACGGCAATTTTCTTTAAGGTAAATGAAAAGGTTGAACCCCTATTCTTACCTTCAGAGGCAGCAGACACTGTTCCTCCCATATGTTCAACAAGTTTCTTGACCATTGACAGGCCAAGGCCGGAGGAACCTTCACCTGCCGTGGGGCGTGCACTTAGCTTAACAAATTCACCAAATACTTTAGAAAGATCGTCTGCAGTCATTCCCAATCCTTCATCCTTAATATTTATTTCGAGGAATCCTTTACTAATTTCATTAAATATCCTGATTTTAGTACCCGGCATTGAATATTTGATAGCATTGCTGATAAGGTTTGAAAGTACACTATCTAAAGCTTCAGGATCGTAATAAGTATTTGGTATGTTTTCAGAAACATTGTTTTCAATTGTAATATTCTTATCAATTGCCAGGATAGTATGTTTTTGGATTACCTGGCTAATAATTCCAAAAATGTTTCCTTCTGTAAGGTTTTCAAGGCTTAATCCTTTTTCGAGTTTAGTATTATCAAGAATGCAGCATATCCTGTCGAGCATGGCCGAAGAGCTCTTCTTAATAGAAGACACCAGCTCACTTTGTTGTTGCGATAAATTAGGGATCTCTTCTTCGAGATATTCAGCAATCATATTTATTGAAGCAACCGGTGATCTGAGATCATGAACAACATTGCCAATATAATTATGGATGCTGTTTAGCTTATGTCTGTCATCTTCAAGTTCCTTTGATATTCTTCTGGTAAGGTTTACATATCTTGCTACAATAAAACCTCCTGTTAATCCTAAAATCGAAGCTATAAAATAGTAAATAAAACCGGGATTGTAATTCAAAACATACAGACAAAACAAAATAGTAGCAAGATTGAATGTTATTACAAACAATAAAATTGCCTTAATGTAACATACTGTACAATTCTTGTCTATCCTTGTGCCCTTTCTCCCCACTATTGCTTAATCAAATAAATGAAAATGATAATCAAATGCTTAATCCCCTTTTTAAATATAGGAAAGATTTTTTAATATCCAAATTGTTCTATATAAAATTCATAACACCGTTTATCACAACGTTGTTTATTCCCATTTTCTTAGCTGATAGAACAGCATCTTCCTTAGAATGAACAATAGGTTCTCCTTTTGAATTGAAGGATGTATTTATAAGTGCTTTGATATTATAGTTTTCATCGAGAGCTGAAAGAAGATCATATATATACGGATTATCTTCCTTTGAAAATATTGTTTGTATTCTTGCTGTACCGTTTGAATGAATAACACCCGGAATCTCAGTTTGTTTGTCATCAGGAATTTTAATGTCCAGAAGCATGTATTTGGTAAGGTGGTTAATATTGTTGGTTTTAGTATAGTACTTTACATTTTTTTCCAGCATTATCGGGGCAACCGGACGATACCACTCCCTTTGTTTGTGTTCAATACTGACTTTGTTTGCTAAAGCTTTGGTAGGCAAGGACAGTATACACCTGTTGCCCAGGGAGCGTGGTCCTGCTTCTCCATACCCGTTGCATACGGCAACAACATTGCCTTCAGCAAGTTTCTGAGCAGCTGTTTGAATGTCTTCAGCAGTATAATTAGTAATATAATCTTCAATACCCCAATTGTTAAGGTAAGGACTGCACTTTTTTATTGGATTGCCTTTTTTCCACTCTAAATAAGAAGCTGCACCAAGAGAAAGTCCAGAGTCTTCTGCACAGGGGGGTATAAATATTTTATCAAAAATTGTGCTGTCGACAATAGCTGAATTGGTGTGTATATTCAAAGCGCAACCTCCGGTATAGTAAAGATTCTTACAACCTGTCAGAGTGTTTAGGTCATCAAGTTTCAGAAGGGTTTCCCGCATGAAAAGTTCCTGAATTGTTGCAGCGATATCCTGTAAAAATGTGTTTCTCTGGTCGAAAGACTTCATGTCAATATTAAAATCTGATTTTGCCTTTTCAAAGAATATTGATCGTTTTCCCCATATATTTTCAAACCAGTTATTCTGACGTAACCAGAAGTCAATTTCTTCATTGTAATTACCAAGAGCTGCGTATCCCATAAGTTTTCCGGGCACACTGTTCTGATCTTCAATTCCTGCTCCAATTATTCCAAATGTGAGGGCATTTGCATTATATAGAGATGTGAAATGTTTTAATTCCCAATGATGCTCAACCGGGACAATTTTTCCCATTCGATATATCCATGCTGAAAAGTTGGATAAGCTTGCTCCTCCGTCGAAGTGAACTAACAGACTGTTTTCTTCAAACTCGCCATAAAAGGGAAGACACGAAAATATATGGGCTAATTCATGGTTGAGGATGTAACTGTCAAGTTCTCTATCAAACCACCATAATTTACCCTTTTCATGTTCTTTGGTAAGCTTTAAATTTAATGGCGATTCAAACCTTATCTGCCCGTTGGAGCTAATAAAAGAACGTCCTACAATATTATCAACAAAGACAACATCAAAATCGGTAATTACATTATTAGAATCTTTTATAATTTGAGGAAGATGGACGTAAAGTTTATTGTCCCTCTTATAACGTGTAATTCTTTCAAGCTGCAGGAAATTTGTTATTTCACCTTTATTGGCTATAGTTATATTATGATCATGGACATACTGCGGATACTGTGTGTCCATTCTGTCTTGAATTCCATAAACCCCTAAAGTCACCCTGCCCTCATCCATTCAAATACGAATTGTAATGAAAATGATAATACAATAATAAGTATGAAAAAGAATTCAGCCCAAAACCTCCGGCGCATAAATGAAAGATAGCTTGTAATGAAAAATGATATTGGTAAAACTGTCAATACAATTAATTCGTAAGAAACAAAAGGAAAAATAAGGAAAATTAATGAAGAAAAGAAGAAGAAGAATAATATTTTAAAGTAACGTCTAACCCTGATTTTTTCCTCATCGTATTGTTTTAATACGAACATGCTGGATATCAGTGTAATTAATCCTATTAATGCAAAGTATCCTATTAATACAAAATCACGAATAATAGTAGTGTTTTTAAATTTTAGATAGTTTAAAATATTATCGATAAAGACGTTCGTATTGTTTGTGGCATAGTAAAATGTGAACACAAAAAGCCAGGGTAGTAAAAGTCCTATGAATGGAGTAACAACTTCTCTCCAGCTGATTTTACCCCTTAGATTAAAAAGGCTTATTGGTATCAGAATAACTAACAGGTTGGCACTTAAATAAAATAAACCTGCAATTCCGGTTAGAAAACCTGCATTAAAGGCATTCATAATCGAATTATTCTTTTCAAAAGAGTCGAAAATAGTGTTTATAGCCAAAAGACAAAAGACCCCGGAGATAAGAACAGGATTGAAAAAATGAAGTTCGGGAATAGTGTATATGATGAATAGAAAAAGATATGAAGGAAGGAATGTCCTTTCTTTAATGAAGGCAAATCTGGCATTTGTGATAAGGAGCTGAAAACAAATTAGTAAAACAGAGATAAAGCTTAAGAGGATTAAGACTTCATATTTGATTTTTGACAAGTCAATTTGAGGGAAAGCCGGTGTGATAAATGAATAACTAACGGCATACATCCCTTTTGTATCGAGGTATGATTTAATAAGCAACAGAGCCCCAAAAATCGGAAGCAGAATAAAGTTATAAACACTATTTGCCCTGAATATCCGAAGCATCTTATTTTATGATTAGATGAACCTTAATAGATCTTTTCCAAGGTCTTTTCTGTAATAACTTCCTTCAAAGTTAATTTTAGAAGCACTTATATATGAAAGTTCAAGTGCTTCAGAAAAGGTTTTTCCATAGGAACTGACAGATAGAACCCTTCCTCCCGCTGTTACTGTATTGCCATTGCTGATAGCAGTTCCAGCATGAAAAACAATACTTTCTGTTATATCTTCAGCTCCGGTAATTATTTTTCCCTTTTCATAATCGCCGGGATATCCGCCCGATACCATCATTACTGTTACAGCAGAACGCTCATCGGAGATTAATGTCTTTTCGCTAAGATTATTAAATGCAACTCCTTCCAGTAAGTCAACGAAGTCAGATTTTATTCTGAGCATTACGGCTTCTGTTTCAGGATCTCCCATCCTGACATTGTATTCAATGACATATGGATCGCCGTCACAGTTTATTAAACCAAAGAAAATGAATCCTTTATAATTGATGTTTTCATTCTTTAATCCGATGATAGTAGGTTTGATAATCCTTTCTTCAACCTTTGTCATAAAATTCTTATCGGCAAATGGGACAGGAGAAACTGCTCCCATTCCTCCGGTATTAAGCCCGGTATCACCTTCTCCAATTCTTTTGTAATCTTTGGCTTCAGGTAGAATTTTATAATCGTTGCCATCTGTAATAGCAAATACTGAAAGCTCAATTCCTGAAAGAAACTGTTCAATAACAACCTTTTGGCTTGCACTTCCAAATTTACCTCCCAGCATTTCATTAAGTTCAGTAACCGCCTCGTCAAAGGAATCAAGAATGACAACACCCTTGCCTGCTGCAAGGCCATCGGCCTTAAGAACAAAAGGAGGTTTGAGTGTTTTCATAAACGCTTTAGCCTTTTCAATCTCTCCAGCTTCAAAAGTTTCATATCTGGCAGTAGGAATATTATTTTTTATCATAAAAGCCTTTGCAAAGTCCTTGCTCCCTTCAAGCATAGCACCTGCTTTAACAGGTCCCACCACAGGAATGTTATTCAACTGATTATCAGCAAGGATATTGTCGTGTAAACCTTCAACAAGAGGAACTTCCGGACCGACAAGGATGAAATCTATTTTATTTTTAATTACAATTTCTTTAAAAGCATTGAAATCGGAATATTTAACAGAAAGGTTTTCTCCCAAATCTTTAGTACCGGCATTACCGGGCATAAAGAATATTTTTTCAACTTTTGGACTTTGCTTAATCTTCCATCCGAGAGCATGTTCCCTTCCTCCCGATCCGATAATAAGTATTTTCATAAAATGTAATGTTAAGCCCTGTTGCGGCGTTTATGGAGTGATTCTCTCATCCTGAGTAGATTCTTAATCCAATTTGCCGTATAGATAGGGCGTGTTTTATTAAATTCTATTCTTCTGAAAGAATAGCCCTGAGCTTTTAATAATTCAATTACTCTTGGCAAGGCAGCCAATACGTTTTTCTCTGCTTTATATGAATCGTGAAAGGTAATTATTGACCCGTCACGAACAAATTCCATTACGTTGGAAATGCAATTCTCAACAGACAAATGGGAATCATAATCACAGCTTATAACATCCCACATGATGATTTTATATTTTGCTTTTAACTTTTTAAATTGAGAATTCTTTAATAATCCGTATGGAGGCCTGAAAAGATTAGATTTAATAAGCTTATTTGCTTTTTCAATGTTTTCAAAATAAAAACTATCAGAGCATTTGAATCCTTTAATATGATTGAATGTATGATTACCAACGAGATGTCCTTCTTCCAATATTTCATTAAAAATATCGGGGTACTTTGTTACGTTTTCACCAACACAAAAGAAGGTTGCTTTAACATCATATTCTTTCAGAATATTTAATACTGAATGTGTAACTTCAGGAACAGGCCCGTCATCAAAGGTGAGATAAACAATCTTCTCACCTGTTGGCAAATGCCAGTAAGCATCAGGAAACATGCCCGTAAACCATCCCGGTAAGTGAACATTCAAATTGAACCATTTACTCATTTTTTTAATTCTTGAGTTTCAATTTTTTTCTTTACAACGCAACAAGCATGTCATAATACTTCTCAAAATCTGTTTTGATTTTATTATGTAGTTCAGGAATACCCATTTTCTCAGTCATTATTGCTAATTCATTCAGGTAATAGATGTTGCTCCTAAGTTGATTATCAAGAAGCGTAAGATCTTTTGTCCTCAGTGAAAAATAAAATTTCAAATCTGAAGTAAAGTCGTCAGACATTTCCCTTATCATTTTTGTTGCTTTTTCAGTTTCCCCCATTTGGAGATATAATTTAGCTGCAAGAAGAGAAATATAATCATGAGGTATTTTTTCAATAGGAATTTCCTTGAAACACCTATCCAAAACCTGTATGCTTTGAGATTTCTTGCCTTCAAGATAAAGGGCTTCAGCTAAACGATTGAAGTTATTCCTCATATTATTCAACATTCTTCTATTGTTTTCATCTGCATAGACATCAGGATCGTTTACGTTGCCCCATTTGAATTTGTTCATAATATTGTTATACATTATGTCAGTATCTACATACCCATTCTGGGTGTTTTTAGTTGAGCTAAGCACAGGTACAATTCTGTTAGCAAGGCCTTCCAGCTTGAAGTATTTATCAAGACTCATAAATTTTTCGGGTCCGACAGATATTGCATAATAAATTGGACGTTTCCAGTTGTTGTTGTATATCATATCAAGTATCATAAGCTGATCTTTGGAGATGTAGTTGCCGGTCAGCTCGATAAACATAGTGTCAACAATCTTTGAATAATCCTTCTGAGGAACAACGCCATTAGCTATTACAGCATTCTTGTCAACTTTCATATATAGATTACGTACCGGAAGATAAGCAGCGTTTTCTGCTCTTGCAATCTTTGTTTTTGGGTTATCATCTTTAATGAATTCAAGGGCTTTGCCAAGTTCAATGCTTTTATCCTTAAATCGTGGGTCATCCATAAGATAAACTACATCTCTAATACCCATTACATATTGATCGTATTTAAAGCTGATAGGTAGTGGTTCAGATTTGTAAGCTTTTCTTTGCATCTGCTCTATATACCAGTCGGTTTGGAGATAGCTTAAATTACAAACTCTCTTGTCTGTACCTACTCCTTCTACTTCCTGATTGTACCACAGCGGATAAGTATCATTGTCTCCGTTGGTGAAAATAACTCCATTGGGTTGAACCGATTCCAGATAGTTGAATCCGAAGTCACGGGCTGACGTTCTGCCTGAACGGTCATGATCATCCCAGTTTTGTGCAGCCAGCAAAACAGGTACAGCAATAAGTGAAACAGCTGTAGCAGTTGTAGCTGATATTTTTTCAGAAGCGATTTTTTTAATAAGATTGTAAAGAAAAGCAACTCCCATTCCAATCCATATTGAAAAGGCATAAAAAGAACCTGCAAATGCATAGTCACGTTCTCTGGGCTGATTAGGATACTGGTTAAGGTAAACAACAATTGCCAGTCCGGTAAAGAAAAATAACAGGAATACTACCCATAAATCTTTCTTGCCCTGGCTTCCTGCCCTGAATTGAAATATTATTCCAAGTAGTCCTAATATCAATGGTAAGAAGAAATAAGTATTGCGACCCGGGTTATCGGCAAATTTCTTTGGAAGATAATCCTGATTACCAAGACGGGCTTCATCAATGAATTTAATACCACTTATCCAGTTTCCATCGATAACATTGCCGTGTCCCTGAATATCACTCTGCCGTCCAACGAAATTCCACATGAAATAACGCCAGTACATGAATTTTAACTGGTAGTTAACAAAAAACCTTATATTCTCGGCAAAAGTAGGTTTGGTAATAGTTTCTGTTTCCCCTGAAGAATTTCGGATAGTCTTTTTTATTCCTTTGATTTTGCCCCAGTATTGATATGATTCTATATGTTGGGGATCACTTTTACTCCACATTCTGGGGAAGAAAGTACAAAACTCATCGTCGTAATTTGGTTTAAATCTTTCAGTAGCAACAACATACTTTCCTTTTTTAACTCTGTATTCTTTTTTATCTACAGAAGAGGGATTGTTTCTGTCTGTTGGAGTATTGTAGTACTGACCGTAGAACAAAGGGCGGTCGCCATATTGCTCACGGTTTAAAAATGAAAGTAAAGCAAATGCATTGTTTGGAGTGTTCTGGTTCATCGGAGGAAAAGCATTCGAACGTATAGGAATGATTGCATAAGTAGAAAAACCAATCAGGATTACAGTAAATCCTAATACTATAGTATTTAAAAGAACTTTTCCTTTTTTATGGGTATAATAAATAGCCCATGCTATTAAAGCAATAAGACCTAAGAGATATATGATGAATCCGGTATGGACTGGAGCACCTATGCCGTTAACGAATATTCTTTCGAAAACAGTAGCCAGATTTACTACTCCAGGGATTATAACATAGAGGATAACAGCAAGAATAACAGCTGAAATTCCTAAAGCCCATATAATACCTTTGTTAGTTACTTTATATCTTTTATAGTAATAAATAAATGCAATTGCAGGGATAGCAAGAAGGTTCAAAAGGTGAACACCAATTGAAAGACCTGCAAGATAGCATATCAGGATAAGCCATCTGTTTGAATATTTTTCATCAGCAACATTTTCCCATTTTAGTATTGCCCAGAATACAATGGCAGTAAAGAATGAAGAAGTGCCATATACTTCAGCTTCAACAGCAGAAAACCAGAATGTATCTGAAAATGTATAAGCAAGTCCACCTACAAGCCCGCTACCAAGTATAGCAATAGTTTGTCCCAATGTTGGATTCTCGTCCTTAGTAATTAGTCTTTTTGTAAGATGAGTAATCGACCAGAATAAAAATGCAATAGTGAATGCACTGGCCAGAGCCGAAAGTATATTCATCATTACTGCTGCTCCCTGAGCAGTTGAAAATATGGTAAAGAACCTTCCCAAAAGCATGAATAAAGGTGCCCCTGGGGGATGACCTACTTCCATTTTAAATGCAGTAGTAATAAACTCTCCACAATCCCAAAAGCTGGCTGTGGGCTCTAGTGTAATCATGTAGGTAATGGCTGCAACAAGAAAAGTGAACCATCCGGTAATAATGTTAAGCTTTTTGTAGTTCATCGTTAAATGAATTAGTTATATAAATCGATGATCATCTTTTAATTAAGACTTTATTAAGAACAGTTAATTTGATGTGCGAATATAACAGAAACTTTTCTATCTATCTAAATGAGTAATAAAAATTGTATTATTTTAGCCTAAACAATATTTATTATCTTTGAAAAAATTGTAAAAGACTTAAGCAAGAATGAAAACTGAAAACGTTAGTTGCGCCATTATTATTAAAAATGATACAGTACTTGCCTGTCAGAGAGGACCTAATTCGGAGCACCCCTACGAATGGGAATTCCCCGGAGGTAAGAATGAAGAAAATGAAACTCCTGAAGAATGTATTATAAGGGAAATATGGGAAGAACTTAATGTTGATATTGAGATTATCAATCCCCTTCATGAAATAGTTTTCAAGTATCCCACTAAGACTATTAGGCTGATCCCTTTTCTATGCTCCATTAAAAATGGGAATCCTACCCCCGTAGAACATCATACAATTCGATGGCAGCTGAAAAACAGATTGGCTGATCTTATATGGTCAGAGGCAGATGAAAAACTAATTTATGTTAATTCTTCTATTTTTAAATGATTACATTCTTAGCTATTTTCTTTTCTTCACTTATAGTTGCTTTTTCCGGCGCTATGATGCCCGGTCCTCTGCTTACTTTGACTATCAGTGAAGCAACATCCAGAGGATCTGTTGCAGGACCATTACTTATATCAGGTCATGCCGTTCTTGAACTTATTCTTTTAACTGGTTTGTTATTCGGACTTGGCCCATTGTTCAAAAATGAATATTTCTTTATAATTATTGCCTTTCTTGGGGGATTGATAATGATATGGATGGCCTATGGCATGTTCAAATCATTACCAACACTGACAGTTTCCAATTCAGTAACAACAAGCAAAAAGAAAAATCTTTTTATGGCTGGTATTTTGATGAGCCTTGCTAACCCATATTGGATAATCTGGTGGGCAACAATAGGATTAGGCTATATTGTCAGCTCCCTTGAATATGGATGGTTAGGCGTTACATTATTTTTCATTGGCCATATTACAGGCGATATGATATGGTACTTTGCAATATCATTTACCATAGGGAAAGGTAAAAAACTCTTTACAGATAAAATATACAGAATTTTAATAGCTGTATGTGGAACTTTTCTTACCGGCTATGCCTTTTATCTTGTAGCCTCGGGACTTAAAAAGATTATTTAAGATCAAGCAATTCAGATATCTTCTTAGGAATATCAGTATTCTGCATAATCCCCTTGAAATTTTCCGAACCCGGACCAAAAGAATAAACCGGAACCATGACTCCTGTATGGTGATCAGTTGAAAAATCTCCGGTTAAACTATGAGTCTCTATGTCTCCTTCTTCTATGGCAAAGCCTCCTGTTTCATGGTCGGCAGTTACTATTACCAAAGTTTCTTTATTTTTTGATGCAAATTCAAGAGCAGCTCCTATGGCTAAATCAAAATCAAGAACTTCAGATATTAAATAACCAGTATGATTGTCATGACCACCCCAATCAATTTGAGAGCCTTCAATCATCAGAAAAAAACCATCAGGATCGTTGTCAAGAATATTTATTGCAGTAGCTGTTGCAATTGGAAGCTCTTCCCCTCTGCCTTTTAACTTACTGGGATTATGATCTTCTGAAGTGAAACCGGCCAGTTTCCCTTCTTTAATTTTTGATATTTCATCAATACCAGATACAACCTGATAACCTTTATCTTTTAATGCAACAGTCAAATCTTTTTTATCTTTCCTTTTATTGAAATTCATGGAACCACCTCCTATAAAAACATCAATATTGGTCTTTAAAAAGTCTTCGGCTATCTCTTCGTACATTTCCCTGTCAGGCTGATGTGCTACAAATGAGGCAGGAGTAGCATGAGTTATAACTGAAGTAGAAACAACTCCTGTTGCCATTCCTTTAGCTTCTGCCTTTTCTCTAATATTTGGTATTGAGACTGTATCTTTATTCATTCCTATGGCACCGTTGTATGTTTTTTCCCCGGTTGCCAAAGCTGTACCCCCTGCAGCAGAATCAGTAATTAAATTATCGGCTGAATATGTTTTGCTGAAACCTATATTTTTGAAATTATTGAAAAATAATTCACCTCCATTGGCAACCATAGCAGCATATACTTGCGATGTTCCCATACCATCCCCAATGAGCAATATTACATTCTCCGGTTTATTGGTTGTTTTTGGTTCCTCGTAATACTTAACCTTATGGATATTGTTGTTTTGATAATAATCAGGATCATCAACTGATATTTTTATGTATTCTTTCTGAGCGAATAAGTTTATCGAAAATATCGATAGAAATGATAATAATAGAAAGCCGCTTAATTTCATAATTTTCCCTTTAAAAAAGTCATTTTTGCAAATTGAATTCAGGACAGCTAAGATAAATAAATTTTTATAAAAAAAGTTATTTGTTAAGCGATTCAAGATCAAAGTTCTTATTCAGGGAATATGTAACAGGAATATTATTGAAGTCAGCATTTATACATTTCAAGAATAAAAGTTCAGAAAGAATTTTCTCGGCATGCACTCTTGTTATTTGTGATATTCTGCAAAACTTTGATATTGTAATGGCTTTGTTTTCTTCCAGATATTTTATCAATAATGCTCTGGGCTCATCGTATGTAAATAAAAGTCCCTTTTTACTTTTTTCAAGCTTCCACGACTTGATGAGTGTATTATTGGCAACAATGTTTTCGTCATCACGTCTGATATAAACTATCCATTTTTTATCTTCATTCATTGCGTAATGGGGCTTGTCAATACTCTTTTCTACAATAATTTCCAGAACAATCTTTCCTTCAGCATCCCATTGCTGTACTTCAAATTTAATCGCCGGACGGCTATAAATCTTTGCAGCCGCTTCGACCATATAGAATTCTTCTTCAGAACTAATGCCAATTATCTTTCCGTTGTCCTTTACCCCAATTAGTAATCTCCCTCCATCGGTATTGGCAAAGGCAACAAGCGATTTAGCAATTTTCCTTGAATCGTTTATGCAATATTTAAAATCCTGCTGCTGGTGCTCTCCCTGTGATATCAGCTTAAAAAGAGGATTAACATTTAATTTCATAGCGTATTGATAAAATTATCTTACAATACCTCGGCGACAACAAAAGTACTGCCTCCTATAAATATCATATCTTTTTCAGAAGAATTATTTTTTGCTGCCTCCAAAGCATCTTTTACTGTTGAATAAGTATCTCCTGTAAGGCCAAATGCCAATGACTTATCTTTGAGAATATTTTCATCAAGTGCCCTTTCAACTGATGCCTTACAAAAATAATAAGTTGCTTTTACCGGAAGCATACTTAAAACTTTAGTAATGTCTTTATCACTTACCATTCCAAATACAATATGCAAATTATCGTACTTTTCCATTTCAAGCTGCTGAGTTATATATCTTATTCCTCCTTCATTATGTCCTGTGTCACAGATAATCAAAGGACGTTCACCTATCTTTTGCCATCTGCCCTGCAGTCCGGTATTTTTTACAACATTCTTCAATCCGTTGCTAATGGCTTCCTTTTTAATCTTTATTCCTGACGAATTTAAAATGTCAATAGACGATAGGACTGTAGCCAGATTCTTTTGCTGATAAATGCCGTTCAGCCCTAACGTATATTCTTCGGATTCATTTTCAGAAATGGCAAGGTATGCTGCCTGACCTACATTTTCAATCTTATATTTCTTGTCAGAAAAGAAAATAGGAGAATCCATTTCAGAGGCTTTTTTTATAAATATTGAATCAGTTTCAGCCTGTGATTCCCCGATAATTACAGGTGTTTTTTTCTTAATGATGCCTGCTTTTTCATAAGCAATCTTTGAAAGTGTATCCCCAAGAATATTTACATGATCAAAGCTGATGTTGGTTATCACTGACACAACCGGAGTTATAATATTGGTGCAATCGAGCCTTCCACCAAGTCCGACTTCGATAACTGCAATATCTACCTTTTTTTCACGGAAATAGTTGAAAGCCAGAGAAACAGAAATTTCGAAGAAAGAAGGCTTTAACTCCTTATTGTCTTTTAGAAAATCGTTAACAAAATCTGTAACTGCCTTTTTACTAATCATCCTGCCATTCACTCTAATTCTCTCCCGAAAGTCTTTCAAATGTGGTGAAGTGAAAAGCCCAACCTTATATCCGGCACTTTGTAAAACAGATGCAAGCATGTGAGACACAGAGCCTTTACCGTTAGTGCCTCCTATATGTATTGTTTTAAAATAATGATGAGGATTGTTATAAAGATTATCAAGGAAGATAGTGTTGTCAAGATTGTCTTTATAGGCAGCACTGCCAATCCTTTGAAACATTGGCAGTTGTTCAATTAAATATTCTATGGCTCTTTTGTAATTCATTTTATCAACAATAAATTGTTACAAAATATATCAGTTTGAATACATTTTACCTGAAATAAAACGTCAATTAATTCTTACATTTAAAAAGAGTTTAATAATAAACATGTTTCTGCAAATAACCAGAAAATTTTATTACAATGGGATTAAAACGATCAAAAATTTTTGTTTTAGATACTAATGTAATTCTTCACGATCATCGTTGCATATTTAATTTTCAGGATAATGATGTTGTTTTGCCAATTACGGTACTCGAAGAACTGGATAAATTCAAAAGGGGTAGTGATCAGCTTAATTATCAGGCAAGAGAATTTGTTCGCTTGCTTGACGAGCTTGTTAAAGATGAACTTTTCAACGGAGGCTTGTCTCTTGGCCCCAAGAAGGGAAAACTTAAAATAGAAACTGGCAAACACCCTTCAGAAAAAATTCTTTCTTCATTCAGGGAGGATATTCCCGATCATCGTATTCTGGCAATCACCGAACATTTGAAAGTGAATAACCCCGGAAGGAAGGTTGTTCTTATTTCAAAAGATATAAACCTGAGAATGAAAGCTAAATCTTTGGCAATCGATGCAGAAGATTATAAGAACGATAAAGTTACTGACCCTCAGATTCTTGATAAGGGGGTTAATGTTAGGGATCAGTTTAACGATGCCCTGATTACAAAGTTATATGAGGAAAAATATATTTCTTTCAAGGATTCAGGCTTTGAAAAGCACCCTGACGCCAATGATTATTTTATATTCAAGGGAACAAGTGCTTCTGCTTTAGTAAGATATGAAGCAGAGACCAAACGTTTTGAACGTGTAGACAAGAGAACTGCTTATGGTATCAAGCCAAGAAATGCTGAGCAGACTTTTTTATTGAATGCATTGTTTAATCCCGAAATTAAGTTAGTTGCCGTAACCGGAAAGGCAGGAACGGGAAAAACATTGCTGGCACTAGCTGCTGCTGTAGCCCAGCACGATCAGTTCGACCAGATAATGCTTGCCCGGCCGATAGTTGCATTAAGCAACCGCGACATTGGCTTTCTTCCCGGTGATGCAGATGAAAAGATCAGGCCATATATGCAGCCTCTTTACGATAATCTTGGTGTAATCAAACATTGTTTTAACCCCAGGAGCGTTGAATATACCCGAATTGAAGAGATGGAAAGGGAAGATAAGCTGGTAATTGCAGCTCTGGCATATATAAGGGGCAGAAGCCTTTCAAATTCTTATTTCATCATCGATGAAGCTCAGAACTTAACTCCCCACGAAGTGAAAACAATAATCACCAGAGCAGGGGAGGGAACTAAAATGGTTTTCACAGGCGATTTACACCAGATAGATTCACCTTATCTTGATCAGCAGTCGAACGGGCTGGCTTATCTTTCTGATAAGATGAAAGGGCAAACTCTTTTTGCTCATGTCAACCTTGTAAAAGGTGAAAGAAGCTATCTGGCTGAATTGGCAAGCGATTTGTTGTAATTATATGTTATAATAATATTTATCCAATTGGCTGCAATAAAAATTTTATCAACCCGTTTTTATTTCTGTAAGGATTGGGATGTTATTCACTTCTATTGCAGGTTATCGTTGGTCATTTTTATTACATATCCTCCCAATCCTTTTTGTTTTTAATATCTCTACTGCTATGATCAAAGATCTTATAATAAAAAACAGAACTTACAGGCGATACGACGAATCTGTTGATATTCCTGAAGAAAAGCTGATAGAATGGGTTGACCTTACCCGCTATTGTGCTTCAGGCAGAAATGCACAACCATTGAAGTATATCATTTCATGTGATAAGGAAAAAAACAAGAAAGTCTTTTCAACCTTAGCATGGGCAGCTTTCCTTAATGATTGGGATGGTCCTGTTGAAGGAGAAAGGCCTGCTGCATATATCATTCAACTGCTTGATACTGATATTGCGAATAACTTTTTCTGTGATGATGGCATTGCTGCTCAAAGCATATTACTTGCTGCAGTTGAGGAAGGTTTCGGAGGATGTATTTTTCGCTCCATAAATAAAGCTAAACTCACAGAATTGTTAGGTATTCCCGGCCAGTTCCAGATAATCAATGTCATTTCATTGGGCAAACCAATAGAAAAGGTTGTTATTGATGATTTAGCAAATAATGATTATAAGTACTGGAGAGAAGAAGATGGTACTCATCATGTTCCTAAAAGATTGTTAAAAGATATTTTGCTCGGCATTTAATCTTAAAGGTTATAAATGCATATTAATCTGATCTTATTCGAACCAACTAGCCAGCAGAGAGCCAGCAAAGAGCCACTAAATACCACAAGCAATCATTTTAATGGTATTTGCTGGCACTTTGCTGGCACTTTGCTGGCACTCTGCTACGTTTATGACATATATAAAATTCTATACTGAATAGATAAATCAAAGAGGGGAAATCAATGTCTTACAAATATTGCTTTAATAATGTCCCAAACCATTTTGGGGTTCTCCTTAAGTCTTCTTGAGCAGTATCCAAACCAGTCTTTGCCATATGGTACGTACACTCTCATCTTATGTCCATCTGAAATAATTCTGTCCCTTAAGTTGGGAGTTACTCCGTATAACATTTGAAATTCATATTTATCTTTTCTGACAGAATATTTATTTATAAGTTTTAATGATTCATCAACAAGATAAGAATCGTGGGTAGCAATTCCGGTATAAATTCCATTCTTCAACATCAATTCCAGTAAGGTTAAATAGTTTGACCTTACTTCTGAATAGCCTTGATAAGCAATATTTTCAGGTTCAACATATATTCCTTTACATAGCCTGAAATTCAGTTTTTCGGGATATCCATCTGTGTATTTTATTAAATCTTCAACATCTTTTCGGGTTCTGTAAAGATATGCTTGTAACACTAATCCAACATTTTCGGGGTAGTCTGATTTTAACTTCTTGTATAGTTCAATTTCATCAGTTGTGCATTGAGAATCTTCCATGTCAATTCTGACAAAACTGTTTCTTTCAGAAGCTTTCTTTACCACTTCTTTTAGTAATTCATAGCATTTGTCTTTGTCTATAATCAAGCCGAAACTTGTAGGTTTAACAGAGAAGTTTCCCTTTATTCCTTCATCGGTAAACCTGTTTATTATTTCAATATATTTGTTTTTATTCGACTCTGCCTCTTCTATAGTATGTATAAACTCACCTAGCAAATCAACTGTTATGTGTATTCCTTTTTCATTTAATTGTTTGGATATCGAAATACACTCGTCTATAGTCACCCCTGCTACATATCTTTTAGAAAATATCCATACAAACTTTTTCGGGAAATAGGGTAAAATATTAGCAATAATCCTGTTGAACATACAATTGAATTTAAAATGAAACCAATTTAAATTTAGTACATTCCAATTATGTTACTAATGACCTAAATCAGCAGTATTGCATGACTTTTGGCATAAAATGGTGGTGCTTAAACTTTGTTTATTATTACTTTGTGACTATTGAATTTTAAAATTATATTTGCAACTAAATAAACGTTTTAAAAATTTAACGATCATATTTGATACTAATACAAACAAGGATGAATCGTATATTGGTACTAGCTATTATTCACATACGAGTTACATCCGACCTTAAAAAATAAATTCTGATGAAAAAGTTACCTTTAATCCTTAGCATTATATCACTTACCGGTGTAATTGTGCTGGCAGTTTTGTACTTCATAAATAATTCAAACGGTACTTCGAACGGTAAATCAAATAATGGAAGTGGATCAAGTGAAATTAAAATTGCCTATATACAAACTGATTCTGTTCTTGTCAATTATAATCTGGCTATTGATTTGCATAAAGACTATATGAGTCAGCAACAACAATATAATTCTGAATTTGGCAGGAAAAGGGAATCATTGGAAAGACAGGCAGCTGCATTCCAGGAAAAGTTGCAAAGGGGAGGCTTCCTTAATGAAGAAAGAGCAATGAATGAACGTGATAAAATCCTTGGACAGGAAGAAGAAATAAGAAGGATGGATTATGAGCTTTCAAATAAGCTGGGGCAAATGGAAGCTGCAATAAATCAAAGATTAGCAGATAGTATTGTTTCTTATGTCAAGGAATATAATAAGAAGCATGATTATACATACATATTGAGCAACAGCGGTAATATTGTTGTTGGTGATCAGAAATATAATATTACAAAGGATATCCTCGAAGGTTTAAATTCCCGCTATTCATCATTAAAATAATATTATTTGAAATATCTCAAGACCGTGTTCCATAAAGACACGGTTTTTTTATTTTTAGTTGAATGGGTTTTGCTGATAACTATATTGAAAAAACAGGAGGAGCTTATTTCTTTAATCCTCCTGAATTTCCTACCTGTAATATGGCAATAGTAATTCCTTGCTACGATGAACAGAATATATCACAAACAATATTTTCATTATATAATTGTGAGAATCCCGGATGTAATGTTGCTTTGTTTATAATTATCAACAGTAGTAGTGATTCTGATGAAAAGGTAGTTGCTCAAAATGAAATTTCATATAATGAGATAAATGAGCTTTCAGCGAAATCGCCTCAATGGCTTTATGTTTATGTTTTGAACATAATAGATATGCCTGCAAGGAATGCAGGAGTAGGGTGGGCAAGGAAAATCGGAATGGATATGGCTATTGTTCATTTTAACAAGTCAGAAAATAAAAACGGAATTATCATTTCCCTTGATGCAGACACTTTAGTAGAAAACAATTACCTTATTTCTATAAGGAATTTCTATGAAAACAATCGCGAAAGTATAGCTGCTTCCATTTATTTTGAACATCCATTAAATGAGGCGTATACCAACCATGCGATTGTAATGTATGAGTTATACATGCGTTATTACAAAAATGCTCTGACAGCTTCAGGATTTCCTAATTCAATATACTCTGTTGGATCTTGCTTTTCTGTTTTGGCAAGTGCGTATGTTTCTCAGGGTGGAATGAATAGACGAAAAGCAGGTGAAGATTTCTATTTTCTCAATAAGCTTCATTCTTACGGAAATATCGGAGAGATAAATACTTCAACTGTATATCCTTCATCAAGAGTTTCGGACAGAGTGCCTTTTGGAACAGGGCAAGTTGTTAAAAGGTTGTCTTCCGAAGGGAGTAGAGTTTTAAATACATATGCATTTGATTCATTTTTAGTTCTAAGAAATATTTTCTTATCTGTTGATATTATATATGAAAACAAAAAGATTGAACCTGTAATATTGAACAGTGTTTTAAATGAGTTTATTAGATTAAACGGTATTGCTCCTAAGATATCTGATCTGGTTTCTAATTGTAGCAATATTTGTATTTTCAGAAAAAGATTCTTCCATGTTTTTGATTCATTTGTAATCTTAAAATGGCTTAACTTTGCTGCTGAAAACGGATATAATAAATTAGCTATTACTAATGAATGTCTTAAACTATTTTGTTTTTGTAATGTTAATATTGAGGTTGAAAATAAAGAACCTCATGATTTATTGCAGATATTCAGGAAATTGGACAGAGGATTAATTAATAAATATTGATTATGGAATTTTTAAAGTTGATTGTTATCGTTATCGTATTGTTGGGGATGGCTGTTTTTGGACTGGCAATTCAGATTATTTTCAAGAAGACACATAAGTTTCCTAATATACATATTAGTAAGAATAAAAAGATGAGAGAGCATGGTGTAACCTGTGCACAAAGCTGGGATAAGAGCGAGCAGATGAGGGCTGGTTCAAATTAAATTGACTGTAGCTTAATTTTTAAGATTAAAGGATTTCTTTCTTTATTTACTGTTTCAGATAACTCATCAAAAATAGGTGGAATGTTTTCAATACCTGAACTGAATAATTGTCTGAATTTTCTAGGAGCTACTAAGAATATGAGTTCATTATTATCAGTCAAAGCCTGAGCTTTATCGAAAGCACCAATGCCCGCATTTTCGTTGTAGCTGTAAGTTATTTTCTTGTTCTTATCGTAAATAATATGATACATTTCTTTCTGATTTTCACCTGTGAAGTTTAGAAAGAAATATGCAAAGTCTTTGTTTTCAAGATATTTCTTAATAGTATAATACCCTGCATGATTAATAAGCCTGTATGAATCGTATGCCTCAAGCATGTGATAGTTGGGTAGAAGATTCTTATTTCCGTAATTGAATACAAACTTTTCAGTAATGTTGTTATTATTGCTGATAAGATAAGTTGTATTGCCTAATAATTCCCACATGTAAGTACCTTCATCAGTTGTATAAAAAGAATAACCTTCTGTAGGTGTGCATTTTGAAACAAGCCTTAGCCTTTTATCAATTGTTTTACCGTTTTTATCTGTTATTAGAAGCCTATATTGAGTTTCCTTATTGTTCCATCCAGTGTAAATCAAATAACTACCTTCTTTTGTTCTTGTGAAATCAGAAGGATTTAGTGCAAGTTTTATTTTATCGAGTTTATTACCTTCATAAGTAAATCTTTGAATCGATGATTCTTCAAAATTGTACAATTCAACAAGTTTATTGAAGTGATTTACATTAAATTTTGCAGGATTTGTCAGTATAATCTTATTTGAATTCTGTAAAGAAGTATCCTGTGCTGTAATGGTATTTAAAAGAGTACCTTCTTCGTCAAATCTATATACAGACTGTGTAAATTTATTATCAAGAATGAAATAATTGTTGTCGTAATACTTCATTTCCATATCTTGAGATATCATTCCTATTTTAGTAATTTGTAGGTGAGTAAAGCTTACTTCACTGATCAAAGGACTTTCAATGATGTCAATTAATGGCTGCTGTAATAACGATATTTCAACCTGCCCCTTCACTACAAATATGTTTATTACGAGGAGCAACGAAACAGATATCTTTTTAATTATTTCCATTACTTTATCTTTTGAGTTTCTTAGATCAATTTGTTATAGAATCAGTCAATTATCAAAAAGGATGCCAGATGTATTAAACGTTATTTTTCAATGTATTTTTCAAATCCTTTAGTAAATTTTATTTGATTGTTGCCTTCTTCATCTGAATAAATAAGCATTATCTCAATTCCCGGAACCTTTGAGCTCATTTCTAATGTTTTTTCTACTCCCAGCACCATACATGCTGTAGCATAGGCATCGGCAGTCATGCAGTCATCCGCAATAATTGATGCGCTAAGAAGATTATGATCTACAGGATAGCCGGTATGAGGGTTTATAGTATGAGCGTACTTTTTACCATTTTCAATGTAAAAGTTTCGGTAGTTACCTGAAGTTGCAATTGCTTTATCAGGGAGAAAAATAATAGCTTCCAATTCAGAAGGGGTGATTGGTTCATTATCTTTTGGCTTGTTTATTCCAATCCTCCAAACTTTACCTTCTTTATTAATTCCTCTTGCAACTACTTCTCCTCCGATTTCAACCATATAGTTTTTACACCCCATACTCCTTAAATAATCGCCTGCAACATCTACTGCATATCCTTTGGCAATAGCACTGAAATCGAGCATTGTTCTGGGGTCATCTTTTATAATGATATTGTTTTCAATCTTTACTTTCTGATAGCCTACAAAATTTAAAATGCTGTCGATTAATGACGAAGTAACGTTTTCTTTTGTCTTAAAACCAAATCCCCAAGCATTAACCAGTGGAGCAACAGTAACGTCAAAAGCTCCTTCGGATATTTCAGAAACTTCAATTGCTTTATTGAATACCTTAGTAAAATAATTGTCCAGTACTACATCTTCATTACGGTTGACCTTCGATAAAACTGATTCCTTATTGAATGTAGATACTGATCTGTCGAGGATATTGAGCTCTTTTTCGATTCCATCTTTCAAATCATTGCCATCCGGACTTTCATAAGTAATATGGTAGATTGTACCATAAATGAATCCTTCGTTTGAAATGTATTTACTATTGGTTTTCTTGGTATTGCAGGAAAATAATATTAGCATTACTAATATCGGGAAAGAAATTCTTATCATAAATCCGATTGTGTATGAGTAATTTTTATATGCTTCTTCTGATTCTTTGCATTGCTTCTTTGGCAGTCATTTCTCCCTGAATAACTTCAGTATAAAATATTGGAGTATCAGCATTCTTTTCATTAAGGACCCATGAGCTGCTTGCATAATATCTGTATGTGTTTAACCCATATACGTTTTGGACATTAAAAGAAAAATTCTCAAATTGATCTGCCCCGAATGATACTCCGGTAAGGTTTCCTTTTATACCGGTTGGGCATTTTGTATATCTTACCCACATTTCTGACATTGCAGGCTTATTCATATCGAGAAGAAATTTGATTGCTTCTTCCTTATGAGGTGCATTTTTCAATACTGCCCACATAACCTGATATCCTCCCGGATAAACTGATGTTTTATTGAATACAGGGAACTCAGTTGGCATGCAGTTATTAATTTTATTATCATCAATTGCCAGCCATATATTATACATCCATGAGCCGTTTACATAAAACAGGCTTTCTTCATTTATCAGCGATCCTTTTGTCTTGTCCCAGTTTACTTTTCTCCATTCCGGATTTAAAGGTTTGTAAGCTGACATCAATTCCAAAGCCTCAAGGGTCTTTTCCCATGCACTTAACCTTCTTTCTGAAACCTGTCCTGAAAAGAACTCTTCTGGTCCGCTAAGCAATGAGGAAAACATTTGAATAGCAATTACCATCGTAGTAGGCCAGTCTACTGATTCGTAAACAGGAGTGATATAGCTTCCGGGATTATTAGTGTTGTAATTATTAACAGCCTTAAGATATCCAATGAAATCATCTACAGTCATGCCGTATTGTTTCACTTCTATTCCTATTTTCTTAGCGACAGATTTATTGCACCATAGTGCCCAAAACTGACCTTCAACATAAGGGCCTGGGATTATACCATTCCATGCTTTCTTCGCTTCATCTGTCAATAGTTCAGGAAGAGTACCATCTCTGAATTCTTTTATTTCGCTGAAATCCACAAGATACTTTCTTGGCCAGTCTGGATCTCCGCATTGTTCAAGTATTTCTTGATATTCTCCGTTAACTCTTACAATGTCCCATTCAGGATTTTCTTTTTGAAGCATCTTTGCAATAAACTTCTGATTACTCTGCAGATCCTCACGATTGTAAAATACTTCCTCCGGGAACTTTAGGTTTATTCTTACCTGCTGATTTCTGAATTCATAATCACGTACATAATTCCTTACGAGATCTTCTCTTTTACCTTCATTAAGCCAATGGCCTATAAAATTAATAGTTGTCGGTTCAGTTAATTTTGCGATTGATTTTCCTTCGGCTTCATCATAGTCTTTAGAACAACCGGTAAACACAGGCAATGCAATTATGATAATTATTAAAAAAGAAATCACGAATGATATTTTATTGAAATGTGTGCTTTTCATAGACCTTTACTGTTTTTTGTTTTTTTTAACAAAAGAATGAAAGTCTATTATCCTTTTATACCTGAAATGTTATTTCTCAAGTTTGAAGAATAATATACTTTGTTCCAGATCAAGAGCTTCACTCTTCATTATTTCAGAATTCCTTGACATCTCTTCAGCTGTTGCTGTATATTGCTGAATGACAAGGTTTAATTCCTGAATTGCACTGTTTATTTGAGATGCCCCGTTATTTAACTCATTACTTGACACTGAAATTTCATGTACCAGTTTAGAGGTCTTTTCAATTTCAGGAGCTATTTTCATCATGAAATCATGAGCATTGGCTGTAATACTAACAGACTTGGCTGAAAGCTTAGTTATCTCATCAGCTGCAATACGGCTGTTTTCTGCAAGTCTTCTTACTTCACCTGCAACTACGGCGAAACCTCGTCCCTGTTCTCCTGCTCTTGCTGCTTCAACAGCAGCATTAAGGGCAAGAATGTTGGTCTGGAATGCAATATCATTCACAATTGAAATCTTCTGAGATATTTCTTTAATATACCTTAAACTTTCTTCTTCTTTTACAATAAGTTCTTTAATGCCTTCTGCAGCCTGATCTGAAATTTGCCTTGTCTGCATTGCATTTTGATTGCTGTCTTGTATAACAGATGCCATTTCTTCGACAGCTGATGAAACTTCTTCGGCTGAAGTTGCCTGTTGCATAGAACCACTGGCTACCTTCATCGAAATATTGCTTATTTGAGTACTGCTACCGTTTACTTTACTTGCACCGGAAGCAATCCTTGTTACAATATCCCTGAGCTTCTGGTTCAGATTATTGATGGCTTCACTTAACATGCCGATTTCATCTTCAGTGTCAACAACCAACATGTCTTTTGATAGCTTGCCGTTTTGGATGTCTGTGAGCTTCTTTAAAGTCAGGTTTATCTTATTTGTGAAATTTCTGTTGAAAAGGAATATAATTACTGCTGAAGTAAGTATAATGCATAATAAAGAACCCAGAATAAACATTAACATAATTTCAGCTTTCTGAGCCCTGATTCTGTCCATTTTGGCATAAATAAACAAATGACCAAGAAATTTTCCGTCATCGAGTCGTAACGGACTTATTGCCACAAAATAATCTTTACCTCCGCTTTCTACATTCATAAATGCGGATTCAGTTATTTCTCTTGAAAGTTGATCGTAACCTCTCAATACTGGGACATCTTCTCTCGACTTGTCGAAATATTCTTTTTTCAACGAGAAATAAACCTTGCCGTTTGCTCCTATGATTATACAATCCTCGATTGTCTCTCCAACAAGATTCTCCATTGTCTCCTTGTCTTCGGTAGTCTCATATCGCAACAAACCTTTTGACATAAGATATGCGGGAGCTTGAAACTTTTGCTTCAACCCATCTTCAATCTGAGAAGTAAATTTGCTGATATAATAAACACCTAATGCAAGAAGTGCAATAAACTCCGTAATTATAATCAGAAGACCGATTTTATAGGATAATTTTTTAAATCTTAGTTTACTCGAAAGCGCAATCATCACAAATAATTTTTAAGTTTATAGCTAGTATGCCTCCAAATTACTAAATTTTTGTTGCACTTGATTTTTTTAGTGAATTTTTTTTTCATTTCACTTTTGTTTTGAAACACAAATACTTATGTAAAATCGCTACGTGTTAATTTTTAATATTAGACAAAATGTAAAATGCACAAAAAAAAATAACTGATGATTAATTAATTAAACATGAATATATGTAATTATATATTATGGAAATTAATTAAATATCAGCTATTTTTTGAATTTAAAGCATCAGAAATTCTCTGAGATATTTTCCTGAATTATTTATCTTTTTTTTTATTAATTACCAAAATCATCAAAATAAATGTTTTCTTTTTCAACTCCCAGTTCATATAACATTTTATTAACTGCGTTGGTCATAGGGCCCGGTCCGCACATGTAATATTCGATATCTTCAGGAGCATCATGATTCTTCAGATAATTATCATATATAACCTGATGAATAAACCCTACCGGACCTGTCCAGTTATCTCCCGGTTGAGGATCACTCAGTGCTATTGTAAACTTGAAGTTTGGAAATTCCTTTTCTATTGCCCTGAAATGATCTTCGTAGAATATTTCCCTTACACTTCTTGCTCCGTACCAGTATGAAACTTTCCTTCCTGTTTTTACGGTATGGAACAAATGGAATAGATGCGAACGTAAAGGGGCCATGCCTGCTCCTCCACCTATATAAAGCATTTCATTTTGAGTGTCTTGTATATGGAATTCACCGTAAGGTCCTGAAATTGTTACTTTATCGCCCGGTTTTCTTGAAAATATGTAAGATGAACATATTCCGGAAGGTACATTTGCCCAGCCGTTTTTCTGTCTATCCCAAGGCGGAGTGGCTATACGTATGTTAAGCATGACAATATTTCCTTCTGCAGGATGGTTGGCCATTGAGTATGCTCTGTAGGTTTCAGTAGTATTTTTCATCTTAAGATCCCACAGTTTATATTTATCCCACTCATCACGGAATTTAGGATCAATGTCAAAATCTTTGAAGTCACATTCATACTTTGGGACATCTATTTGTATATAACCACCTGATTTAAAATTCAATGTTTCTCCTTCAGGAAGTTTTACTACAAATTCCTTGATGAATGTAGCAACATTATTGTTCGACACAACTTCACATTCCCATTTCTTGATTCCAAGAACTTCTTCCGGAATTTTTATTTTAACATCTTCTCTTACCTTAACCTGACAACCGAGCCTCCAGTTATCCTGTTGTTCCCTGCGTGAAAAGAAGCTTGTTTCAGTAGGAAGTATCGATCCCCCTCCTTCAACAACCTGACAACGACACATGCCGCATGTTCCTCCTCCTCCGCAAGCTGAAGGTAGAAATATTCCCTTCTCAGATAAGGTTGATAATAAAGAATTACCCGGATTTACTGTTAACTCTTTTTCTTCGTTTATTGTTACCTTCACTTCTCCTGTAGCAGTCAGTTTTGCCCTTGCATATAAAAGCGCCGCTACAAGTATCAGCACGATGACAAGGAAGACTACAACACTAGAAAGAATTATAAATATAGTTGAACCTAATACCATTGTGTCCTGAATTTATTAAAGGTTAATACCAAGAAAACTCATGAATGCCAAACCCATAAGTCCAGTTATTATAAATGTTATTCCAATACCCCTTAATGGTGCAGGGATCTGGTTATATTTCAGCTTTTCACGTATTGCTGCAAGAGATACAATGGCTAAAGCCCATCCTGTTCCTGAGCCTAAGCCCCAAGCAAATACCTGCCCAATATTTTCATATTCTCTTTGCTCCATGAATAATGATCCTCCAAGTATTGCACAGTTTACTGCAATAAGCGGTAAAAATATTCCCAGAGAATTATATAGAGAAGGAGAAAATTTTTCAATTATCATCTCAACAAGTTGAACCATTGCTGCAATTACAGCTATGAATATCATAAAGCTGAGAAACGACAAATCAACGCTTGCAAAGCTTGATCCTAGCCATGACAAAGAGCCCGGTTTTAATACATATTTTAGTAAAAGATAGTTTACCGGCACCGTTATAACCTGAACAAAAATTACAGCTATACCAAGTCCTAGTGATGTCTTTACTGTCTTTGAAACTGCCAGGTATGAACACATACCAAGGAAGAATGCAAAAATCATGTTGTCGACAAATACCGACTTTATGAATATATTAATCATTTCCTGCATATTCTTTTTGTTTTGATGTTATTCTTTTTCAATAAGCTCTTTCTTATAACTCCTTTGGATCCATATTATGCAGCCTACAAGTATCAATGCCATTGTCGGCATTATCATCATGCCATTATTTACATATCCGGCTTCATAAAATGATTGAGGAACAATCTGAAATCCGAGTAATGTTCCCGAACCAAATAATTCTCTTATCGCTGCTACTATTACGAGTATCATTGCATATCCTGCCCCGTTGCCCACACCATCAATAAATGATGGCCATGGTTTGTTGGCCATAGCAAAGGCTTCAAGCCTTCCCATTATTATACAGTTGGTTATGATTAAACCTACATATACTGACAACTGCTTGCTTACATCATATACGAAAGCTTTAAGGAACTGGTCAACCAGAATTACCATCGTTGCAACTATTACAAGCTGAACTATGATTCTTATTCTGGATGGAATATAGTTTCTGAGAAGTGATATCACGAGATTGGACAAAGCGGTTACTACCATAACCGAAATACCCATTACTATCGCCGGCTTCAGCTTCACTGTTACGGCCAAAGCAGAACAGATACCAAGTATTTGAACTGTTACCGGATTCTGCAGATTAAGCGGGCCTGTAAGTAACTTGAAATTTTTTGAAGATAATACGCTCATCCTGAAAGTATTTAATTATTGACGATTTTGAATATAAAATGTTTTGTATTGAACAAGACATGTATCAAGCATTGCTTCAAGAGCTTTTGATGTGATTGTACCCCCCGATATTGCATCTACACCATGTACATCTCCCTCTTTTGCTCCACCTTTTATTACTTTGACAGAAACAAATTCTCCGTTATCATCAAATATCTTTTTATCGGTAAAAGGTGCCTGGAATTCATCTGTTGAAATTTCCGCTCCCAATCCCGGAGTTTCTCCCTGATGATCAAAGGTAGCTCCGTAGATTGTATTCATATCGGGTTTGAATGAGATGTAACCCCATATTGGTCCCCATAATCCTGTGCCCCTTAATGGCATAACGTAAGCATTTGAACCATCGTCAAGTGTACCTACGTATACAGGTAACTTTCTTTGATCTGCAGGCTTTGAAAGCTCACTTTTCATGTCAATACTGAATGCATCTTCTCCTTCAACCTTTTCGCCTTTATTGTTGATTACATAACTGTTTGTAACGTACTTAGCATATTTGTCTACAGCATCAATAGCAGTTGCATCTATTCGCATGGATGCAAGTATATTCTGCTTCTTTTCAATTTCTATATTCTTATCCTGAAATGGTTTTAACTGCATTGCAGCAGTTGAAAGTAAAAGTGCAACAATCACAACCATCACAGCCGAGAAAATGAATATGTATGTATTATTAAAATTCTTCATTGCTTTCCGATTTTTATTGTTTCATTTTACTATAAACCTTTTCATACGGTGCTTGATATGGCCTTGTACCACAAAATAATCAATCAGTGGTGACCATACATTCATCAGTAATATTGAAAGCATCATGCCTTCCGGATAAGCGGGGTTGAATACCCTTATTATGACGGCAAGAACACCAATCAGAAAACCGTAAATCCATTTTCCTTTCTCAGTGTGAGGTGCCGTTACAGGATCTGTTGCCATGAACACTGCCCCAAATGCAAACCCGCCTAAAAGTAAATGATAATAAGCTGGTAATGCCATGTATTCATTTCCGGGGAAAAGATTACAAACGATGCCCATGGTTAATGTACCAATTGCTGTTGAAAGCATTATCTTCCAGCTTGCTATGCCTGTAAATAACAGTATCGCTGCTCCAAGTAATATTGCAAGCTTTGATGTTTCACCAACCGATCCCGGTATGAAACCTAAAAATAAGTCCATTATCGATGGTAGCTTTTCAGATGCCCCTTGTGCAATTAATGCAAGAGGTGTTGCTCCTGAAAATCCGTCAACAGGTGTTTCTTTTGCAAGATTGTAAATCCATACAGAGTCGCCCGACATTTGAGAGGGATAAGCAAAGAAAAGGAAAGCACGTGCCAGCAATGCCACGTTCATAATATTATATCCCGTTCCTCCGAATATCTCCTTGCCGAAAATTACAGCAAATGCTACTGCAAGTGCAAGCATCCATAATGGTAAATTCACTGGCACAATAAGTGGTATGAGAAGCCCTGTTACCAGAAATCCTTCATTTACCTCATGACCCCGTATCTGGGCTGATGCGAATTCAATTCCCAAGCCAACAACGTAAGATACAATGATCAATGGTAGCAGTTTCCAAAATCCAAAAAAGAAGTTGGCTATCAGACTTCTTTCAACGCCGAAAGCCAAACCGTTCTGGTATCCAATGTTCCAGCAACCAAACAACAATGCAGGTACTAGTGCAAGCACAACAACTATCATTGTCCTTTTCAGGTCAATAGTGTCGTGAATGTGTGAACCCGACTTCGAAGTATGGTTTGGTGTAAATAAAAACGTCTCGAAGGCCCCGAATGTGGAACCCAATTTTTCAAACCTGCCACCTTTCTGAAAATGCGGCTTTTGTTTATCAATATATTTTCTTAGTGATTTCATCTGTATAAAAAGATATTTATCAGGTTTGTTATCCGAGTTCTTTCATCATAAGGTTTAAACCTTTCCTAAGTATTGCCTGGACTTCAGTCTTTGAAGTACAAACAAATTCACATAGGGCAAGGTCTTCTTCTATTACCTCGTATATACCGAGTTGTTCCATTTTATCAATGTCTTCAGCAATGATTGACTTGATGAGGTGTACCGGGAGTATTTCCATCGGTAACACTTTTTCATATTGTCCGGTCATTACGTAAGCTCTTTCTTCTCCGTTGAGATTTGCATCTAACCTGAAATTCTTACCCTTTTGGATCCATGATAAATATGTACGCGACATACTGAATTTATTTAAACGAGGCATTGCCCATCCTAAAAATTCATAATCATCGCCTTCAGGAATTATTGTCACCTGATTGTCGTAATATCCCAGATAATCATCCTTTTCAACTTTTGTACCTGTAAGCACATTGCCTGATATTATCCTTTCTTTAAGCTTATTTGCTGTCTTTCCTTCAGTCAATGTCTTTAGCTTTACCCCGGAAACAGTTTTGTAATACTTAGGCGAAGTAACTTCTGAACCTGCCAATCCAATGGTCTTGCTCATATCGAGTTTTGATGTTTCAAACAAGCGACCAATGAAAACAACAGCCTGCGGATTTATTGTCCAAACTATATCTCCCTTGTTGACAGGTTTAAGATGATGAATTTGAATACCAACATTGCCGGAAGGATGAGGACCCTGGAAATAATTTATTTCGGCACCTTTAATCCCCGAAAGTATTGAACCACTGCGGATACTTAAAAATACTTTACCGTCAGTTAATTTTGAAAGAATATCTACTCCCTTTTGAAATGAGCCCATATCACCTGATAGGGTAAACTCATAGTCAGGAGCAAGGGGTGCAGAGTCAAAGCCTGAAATAAAAATGTCTCTCGGAGTTTCTGTAACTCCTGCAATAATACCGTAAGGCCTGCGAATTAAAAACGGCCATAAACCGCTCGACAGGAGTAGTTCTTTTATCTTTTCACGCTCAGTAATTTTTATATCACCTACCTGAAAATCTTCAGACTCAAATTTCCCGTCACTTTCAATCGCAATCTCAAGTATTCTGCGACGCTCACCACGATTTATCATGACAACCTTACCACTAACCGGAGATGTTATCTTCATCTCAGGATGGTTCTTGTCATATAAAACCGGAGTGCCGGCTTTAACAATGTCATCTGGTTTTACTTCTAATTTTGGTGTAAATCCCGGAAAGTCAGATGGTCTGATACCATATAATCCCGACACTAAAGTGCCGCCAATGGTTAATTCAGCTACTCCTTTCAATCTGATATCCAATCCTTTTCTGATTTTTATTGTTTTCGACATTGCTGAATATGTAATTATTTAATGAGGCACAAATGTAACCATTTAACTATTTAATTGATTACTTTTTAGCCGCCCGATTTGTACTTTTTTGGTAAATTGTTAAAATATTCAAATTTTCATTCGAAAATTATCCATTGGGTTTAATTATTGCTATTTATGTTTTAACATAAAACCCTTTTTTTTGTTTTATTTTATCCTTTTTGATTTTATAATTTTTTAGAAAAGAAACCGTTAAATAATCAAGCTGATTTATCCTTTAAAAAATCGGGCTAAATATTAATTTTGTGTAAAAAAATTTATGGGTATAAAAAGATTTCTGTTCTCACTTATATTTCTGCTGTTTTTTGCAACTTGTTTTGGCTATGATCTTCCCAATGCAATAACTAATGATGTTTATTCCGATAATATAAGAACCGTTCAGCTTTACAGAGAAGGATGGGCTCTTTCTTCCCCAGTTATAGTTCTGAATAGTGATCAGAAACTTGCTTTCTCTTTCGATGATCTTTCTGCTGAAGTTAAAAATTACTACTATACTGTATATCATTGTGATCGAAACTGGAAGATTTCCAACATATCTCAACAGGAATATCTTGAGCCTTTTACTGAATTTCCTCTTGAAGATTTTGAGTTTTCTATTGTTCCTCTTGTCCGCTATGTTAACTATTTTCTTTCTCTTCCCAATGATAATGTCAAGTTCAGATATTCAGGAAACTACGCTATTGTTGTCTATGATAAGGATTCACCGGGAGAACCTCTTATCACATGGCGAATGTATGTTGTCGAGCCATTAGTCACTATCGATGCAAGGATTAGAAATGCTACTTTCTCAAATACTGAAGCAGAATTCCAGGAGGTTGATTTTATTGTCGACCATAAAAATTTTCCTATCCAAAATCCATCAAGGGACGTCAAGGTTGTTGTTATGCAAAACAACCGCTACGATAATGCCATCACTAACCTTACTCCGCGATTTGCTGATGATGAGCAACTGGAATACGACTACAATGAGGGCAACAGCTTCAATGGTGAAAATGAATTCCGCGACTTTGAATTCAGAAATTATAAATATGTCAGTGAGGAAGTCCAGGATATCAGTTTTCACCGATCTGTTTATCATGTTACCCTGAAGCCCGATTTGCTGAGGACACGCGACCGCTATACTTACGATGAAGATTTAGACGGACGTTACCACATTGAAGCTCATCAATCTTACTACCCCGAAGTAGAAGCCGATTATATGTTTGTTCATTTCACATTACCCATGGACAATATACTTCTCGGAGGTGGAGTTTATGTTTTTGGAGAGCTGAGTAACTGGCAGTGTAACAAACAAAATGAGATGAAGTGGAACATGGAGAAAAACCAATACGAGTTAACCATGCTACTCAAACAGGGTTTTTATAATTATGCCTACGCATGGAAGGACATAAGCGACGGTAAGGTGAGAACATCTGCCTTTGAAGGAAGTCACTTCGAAACTGAAAACGACTACCAGATTTTTGTTTATCACGGAAGAATAAATGACCGTTTCGACCGCCTGATAGGATACCAGAAATTCAATTCACTGAACAATAGGTCATTCTCGAATAAGAGGTTTTAAACTTCAAAGATGTTTGTTTAAGCTAAGCTCAGTTGAAAATGTTTCGCAACCTTGTTAGGACTTCGTCCAATTGAACGACTTAGTTATCTCTTGGAATAATACGTTTCTTTTAAAGCGGTGCAATGTCTGTTGAGGAATAAAATTAAAATATTGTGAAAATCTTTCATGAAATACAACTTTCTATTATTTTTTCTACTTCTGTTGCTGAACTTGTCATTACCTCTTCAATTATTCCGCTAAAACCTTTTGCAATTATATTTGAATTCATCCTTGAAATATAGGTTTTCCCATCATTTTTTTCATATACACTTACACGGCAAGGCATCATTGATGATAGAATTCGTGCACTATCTTTTTCAAGAATTTTACCTGACTGATTAGGATGACACAGAGAAAAAACTTTTACAGGTAATACAACTTTACCAAGATTTTCTAATGTCTTTTGCAGGTCATAAATATTTGCAATTTTCCAGAATTTACTTTCTATCTCTTTTGTGAATTTTTCTACAGTTGTACTAAAATCATACGGGCTTTGGCTTTCAATAAACATATTACCCATAATATCGACCTTTTCTTCTTTCATCTTTTACCTGATTTGTTTAACTTTTTTTATTGCAATATGTTTTCACATTCAATGATAGTTAAACAACCAAAAAATTAAATTGTTTGATTAGCAAAAGGGAATATGACTTTAACTGTTTGATTTTAATTGTTTTTAGGAAAATTAGATAACTTTCTAAATTCTATCAACTTATATCCATGAGAGTCTGCCAGTTTTAAAAAGTCACCACTTATTTT
>CAYUEI010000002.1:0-34570 GCA_964443445.1 uncultured Prolixibacteraceae bacterium
TATTCAGAGATATACCGTACATTTCATCTCCTCCGGTTACAAGTCCGAATATTGTAAGGATGATTCCAAAAATTGAAAACATTGCCCCAATTGGTATTTTAATATCTAGTCCCATAATATAATTTTTATTTTTACCAGAAAATAATTGTTAAAGCAACAGCAATAATTCCAACAACAATAGCCAGGAATGTCGGCTTTTGATACCAGTATTTACTATCATCAACAACCTTAGGAGTTAATGAATATACAAGTCCTTTTAATTCTTCATCAGTTTTATTTCTCTTTGTGAGCAAAGAAATCACAATTGTAATGATCAAGGCCATGCTGAAAGCAATTATAGCAATCCAGAAATTTTGAGCCATTTCACTTGGGAATGTATGTAATACAGTTCCCATCCAACCTCCTTTTATCAATGAAGTAGCTCCGGCAGGCTGGGTAAGTCCATGTACAATCGCTGCTGAACCTGTTCCGGAGATAAGTCCCCAGAATGCTCCATGGCCGGTTGTTCTTTTGGTAAACATACCAAGCAGAAAAGCTGCGAATAATGGTGCATTTATAAATGCGAATATAAGTTGAAGAAAATCCATGACATTATTAAACATAGCTGCTACATAAGCAGTCAGGATACTTACTCCAATTCCAAAAATAGTAGTCAGCTGTCCTACTCTGAGATAATGTTTATCCGATTTACCTTTAACAAGATAACTTTGATATATGTCGTAAGTAAAGACAGTATTGAATGCAGTAACATTACCGGCCATTCCACTCATAAAAGATGCCATAAGTGCAGTAAGACCTAATCCTAATACTCCGGTTGGAAGAAATCTCTTTAAAAGCATAGGTATAACAAGATCGTAATCATATGAAGTCCCTTTAACCGGCAGTTTAAATAATTCGTCTCCAGAATTTAAAAGAGCAACTGCAATTACTCCCGGCACAATAACCAGGAAAGGAATGAACATTTTAGGCAAAGCACCAATAAGCGGAGTTTTGCGGGCAGCGCTCATTGATCCGGCTGCCATAGCTCTCTGAACAACCAGGAAGTTTGTACACCAATATCCGAATGATAATACAAAACCAAGTCCGAAAATTATCCCCATAACTCCTCCCAAGGGATGTCCTGAAGAAATAGCCTGCCATGAATGTTGAAATCCTGTGGTTTCAGGATTCATACTTAATTTTTCAACCATACCATCCCATCCGCCAACATTAATTAATCCAATAATTACTAATGGAAGAAATCCAATTACAATTAAAAAGAATTGGAGGACTTCATTGTAAATTGCTGAACTTAAGCCTCCAAGATAAGTATATATCAACACTATCAGTGCAGATATTATAAGGCTCATATGGAAGTTCCATCCTAAAAGGTTTTCCATTAACAAAGCTAAGGCATACATCGAAATACCAGAAGCAAAAACAGTCATTATAGCAAATGAAAATGCGTTGAATCCTCTGGTTTTTTCATCAAAGCGAAGTTTAAGATATTCGGGTACAGATCTTGCCTTAGAGCCATAGTAGAATGGCATCATAAATATTGCAAGAAAAATCATAGCAGGAATGGCACCTATCCAGTAAAAGTGAACTGTTGCCATACCATATTTCGCACCTGATGCGGCCATCCCAATAACTTCAAGTGCTCCCAGATTGGCAGATATAAAAGCTAAACCGGTTACCCAGGCAGGTAATGATCTTCCCGCTTCTAAAAATGCTGAGGCATCTTTCATATATTTCTTTAGTGCCCATCCTATTCCCAGCACAAAAAGAAAATATACTATCATGATCGAATAATCGACCGCCCCTAAATTAAATCCTGTTTCCATAAGAATGTAATTAGTAATAGTTAGTATAATTGTCTAAAGTATACAAATTTAACAATCATAAACTTGCACACAAGTTCCTAATGTTAACTTTTACGCATCGATATGCATTAAAAAAAAAAAGACCGCTTCGAGGCGGTCTTCTTAAATTATCAAAATCTTTCTTTGTACTTCGTATGAAGAAGTTTATGAGAAATATTACCGACAGGCTTACCCAGAAACTCTTCATATATCTGTTTTATTTCAGGATTTTCATGCGATTTTCTGATTTTTTTCCCTTCATCTTCCTTATATATTGCCTCAATCCTTTTTTCCCTTATTTCATCAGTTGTGAAACGAGGTTGTCCTCCTCCACCAATACATCCTCCCGGACAAGTCATGACTTCAATAAAATGAAATTCCTCTCCGGAACGCATAGATTCAATGATTTTCCTTGCATTTCCTAATCCATGGGCAACTCCTACTTTAAGTTCTACACCCTCAAGAAAGCTCCATTCCGGTAGACATCCCTCAATTTTCAATGATGCTTTCTTTATGCCATCTAAGCCAATAACAGGCTGAATATGAAGATTATCTAAGGGCAACTCTCTACCTGTAACTATTTCATAAGCTGTTCTAACAGCAGCTTCCATAACACCACCGGTATTAGCAAATATATCAGCTGCCCCTGAACTTTTTCCTAAAGGAGAATCCATTTCTCCCTCTTTTAATGTTTTAAAATCAATTCCTGCCTGCTTGATCATTCGAGCCAACTCTCTAGTTGTTAAAACATAGTCAACATCTTTATAGCCACTATCAGACATTTCAGGTCGGTTACATTCAAACTTTTTGGCTGTACAAGGCATTACTGAAACAACGACAATATCTTTAGGATCAACTCCTGCTTTTTTTGCATAATATGTCTTGGCAACTGCTCCAAACATCTGCTGTGGCGATTTGCAGGTTGAAATGTTGTCAAGTATTTCCGGATAAAAATATTCAGCATATTTTATCCAACCAGGAGAACATGAAGTAAATTGAGGTAAAGCTACCTGTTTCTTATTTACAATAGCTTCTTTTAATCTCATTAGAAGTTCTGTCCCCTCTTCCATGATAGTTAGGTCTGCGGTAAAATTTGTATCAAATACTTTGTCAAAACCCAGAAGTTTAAGTGCTGTAACCATTTTACCTGTCACAAGTGTTCCGGGCTCATAGTCAAAACATTCTCCAAGGGCAGCCCTAATCGCAGGAGCTGTTTGAACTACAACAAATTTAGAGGGATCTTCAATGGCATCCCACACAAATTCAATATGCTCCTTTTCGGTTATTGCACCAACAGGACATACAGCAGCACATTGTCCGCACTGGACACAGGCAACACCATCAAGCTGCTGATCAAAAGCTGGACCAATCCTGGATTCAAAGCCCCTCCCCTGCGCAAATAACGAACCAACGCCCTGAATTTCATTACAAACTGTTATACAACGCCTGCATTTAATACATTTACCGGAATCCCTAACTAAAGCATAAGTAGAATCATCAATATAACTTTTAAGTTTTTCGCCTTCGTAAGTAATATCCATAACTCCCAACTCCATAGCAAGTCTTTGAAGTTCACAATCATCATTTCGTACACATGTTTTACATTCTCCACAGTGTTCAGAAATTAAAAGTTCCACAACAAATTTCCTGGCTTCTCTTACGTTTCTTGAATTTGTAGTAATTTTCATTCCTTCACTTACAGGAGTAGTACATGAAGCTACCATATTACGGGCTCCTTCAACATCAACCATACAAACACGACAAGCTCCTTTGGGGTGCTGGTTCTCTAGATGACAAAGAGTAGGAATTCTAATTCCGGCAGCTGCAGCAGCATTAAGAATCGAAGTTCCTTCTGCTACTCTTACCTCTTGATTATTTATATATATAGTTGTCATTTCAGTTATTTTAATTTTAACAGGAACTTCCATAATCACATCTTAAACATCTTCTTGACTGCCTAATAGCTTCTCCTTCTGGCCATACCTGCTCTACTTCATCAAAATTGTGACTTCTTCTTTCGGCAGCGAGCATAACCATATGTACCCTCGGATATTTTGCCGGATCAGCTTCAGGATCGAAGAAAGTATCATTATATTTTTCTTTCCTCCAGAAATCATGCTTTTCACCAGTCAGATATTCATCCATTCCAACAGCTGCTCTTTCTCCACCGGCAACTGCTTCAATAACAGAAGACGGGCCGGTTGTAGCGTCTCCCCCTGTAAAAATCCATTGCTCTGAAGTTTGTCCTGACCGGGGATTGCACCAAATCTTTGACTTACTATCTGTTTTAAGAGGAATCCCATCCAGTATTGTTTCTGTATCAAGGGTCTGACCTGCAGCAATTATAATTTGATCAGATTCGAAAATAATCTCATCATCAGTTTCTACTGGTTTTCTTCTACCTGTATCATCAAATGAACCTAATTTCATCCTTACACACCTCACAGCTTTTACCTTACCTTCTTCTGAAATTATTTCTTTTGGATTTGTTAGTGTATGAAGTTCAATCTTTTCTTCAATTGCAGCATCAATTTCCTCTGCCCAAGCCGGCATTTCATCCTGAGTTCGCCTGTATACGATATCAACCTTTTCAGCTCCCAGCCTTACTGCTGTCCTTGCTGCATCAATTGCTGCATTTCCCCCTCCAACAACAATAATCTTTTTTCCAACGGGAACTGAACCTCTCAAATTATATGTCTGAAGAAAATTCAATGCATCTACTACTCCTTCTGATTCTATACCTTTAATCTGGGGTATTATTCCCTGAGGTGAACCTACTCCAATAAACACACATTCAAATCCATCATCTCGAAGCGAATTAAGAGTAAAATCACGACCAAGCTTCATCTCTGTTCTAATATCTACCCCAATATTTTCAATCATTCTAATTTCTCTAGCCAATATTTCCCGAGGTAAACGATATGCCGGTATTGTTTGAACCAACATTCCCCCAGGCCTTTGTTCAGACTCAAATATTATAGGTTTGTACCCTAATCGAGCAAGAAAATATCCACATGATAATCCTGAAGGTCCGGCTCCAATAATGGCAATTTTTCTTTCGGCGTTAACGGGATTCTCTTTTATTTCAGGAAGCTGAATAGTTATCTCCTGATCAACCATAAATCTTTTTATACCTCTGATTGAAACGGGAGCATCTACACCCGATCTCCTGCATTTATCTTCACATGTATGAAAACAAACTCTTGCACATACTGCCGCAAAAGGATTTCTTTCTCTGTGAAGACGTAATGCTTCAGCAAATCTTTTCTCCCCGGTTAAAGATACAAATCCAGGCACATCGACTCCTGCCGGACAAGCACTTTGACAAGGTGCCCGTACAAGTTTTGCACATACTCCTGCTTCACATTTATGCTCCCTAATATGAGATTCATATTCTTTTCTAAAATATCTTATTGTTGACAATACCGGATTTGGGGCTGATTGCCCAAGTCCGCATAAAGATGTTTTCTTAATCCAATAGCCTAATCTTTCCAGTTTTTCAATATCGCCTTCCCTGCCATGTCCTGTTGATATTCTATCGAGAATTTCATACATTCTCTTAGTTCCCACTCTGCATGGAGTACATTTCCCGCACGACTCCTCAAGGACAAAATCAAGAAAGAACTTTGCCACATCTACCATGCAACTTGATTCATCCATTACAACAAGGCCGCCTGATCCCATAATTGCTCCAAGTTCATTCAGGGATTCATAATCAAGAGAAACACTTAAATGAGATCTTGGAATACATCCTCCGGAGGGACCACCTATCTGAGCAGCTTTAAAAGGTCTTCCACTGCTTGTTCCTCCTCCGATATCGTAAATTAAATCCCCCAAAGTAGTTCCTACAGGCACTTCATAAAGCCCGGAATTCTTTATTGCTCCTGTTAGTGCAAATATCTTCGTCCCTTTACTTTTACCTGTTCCGAACTGGGCAAACCACTCTCCACCTTTTTCTATTATAGTTCCTGCGTTTGCAAATGTTTCAACATTGTTTAAAACTGTAGGTTTACCCCATAAGCCTGATGTTGTCGGGAAAGGGGGTCTTGGTCTTGGTTCTCCTCTTTTCCCTTCAATTGAAGCCATTAATGCTGTTTCTTCACCACATACAAAAGCACCTGACCCCATTCTTATTTCAAGATCAAATGAAAAATCTGTTCCCAATAAATTATTACCAAGAAGCCCAAGCTCTCTGGAATCAGAAATTGCTTTATTTAATCTTTCAACAGCAAGCGGATATTCTGCCCTTACATATATATATCCTTTTGATGCGCCAATTGTATAAGCACCTATTATCATACCTTCTATAACACTGTGGGGATCTCCTTCAAGAATACTCCTGTCCATAAAAGCCCCAGGATCTCCTTCATCAGCATTGCATAATATGTATTTCTGATCTGAAACCTCCTTATATGCAAGGCCCCACTTCAAATGAGTAGGGAAACCGGCTCCACCACGACCTCTTAATCCCGATAATTTCATCTCCTCAAGAACTTCTTCCGGAGTCATGGAAGTGATTACTTTCATCATTGATAAATAACCGCCTGATGCAATAAACTCAGTAATATCAACGGGATCAATATTCCCGCACCTCCTTAATACAATCTTCCTTTGCCTGTTAAATAACTTAACATCATTGATGTCTGAAACAGGTTTCCCGTCGTCATCATTGTGATGCATAAGCCTTTCTATAGGCTCATTCTTCAAAAGATGGCTTTCAACCAATTCTTCAACGTCGGATAGCTGGACATTTTCATAAAATATACCAGATTTCTGCATCATCAAAACCGGCCCTTTTGAACAAGGCCCCATACATCCGGTTGATTTTATATATACTTTTTGTTCTAGTCCCTTTTCTGTTATCTTCTTTCTTAGCTCAGACCTGAGGTTCAACGACCCGCAAGCAATGCATCCGCCACCTGTACAAATTTTTATTATTTCCTGGTATTTATTACTTTCTTCGGAAATCTTTTTCGATAATTCCTGATAAAGCAGATCTAACTCTTCAGGATTGCTTATTCTTTGCATATCGGTTGGTTTTGATTTTTTTAGTTAAATCTTATTCAAAACTGTTCAATATTTCACTGACTTTAGAAGGCTTTACCCGCTGGAAGGTTTCATCATCGACCATTACAACAGGCGCTAATCCACATGCACCGAAACATCTTCCTACCTCTAGCGAAAACTTCCTGTCAGGGGTAGTATCCCCTACTCCTATCTCAAGCTCTTTCATTAAAGCTCTTAAAACATCCTGTCCTCCTCTTACATAACAAGCAGTTCCCAGGCAAACCCTGATTGTGTGCTTACCCTTTGGTTTAGTTGAAAAATAGGAGTAAAAACCTACTACACCTGCAACTTCACTGTAAGGAATCTTTAGCTCCTTGCTAATGAGACGTATTGCTCTCTCAGGCAAATATCCAAATAAGTTCTGTGTGGTTTGTAGTACCGGAATCAATGAACCCGGTACTGTACGCTGCGACTGAACAATGATTCTTAACCTTTCATATAGTTCGTCATCATGTTCCTGAACACATTCGCACAACTTTTGTACTGGTTTTGGCTCTGTCATAACTTTTCAAATCAATCTATTCCCTATAAATTTAACAAAATTGATTCATTAAAATGATGGGTATTTGTCTTTATAAATGACTGACTTGAAATGTTATACAATATATTATTGAAGTTTCTCCATATGTTGACTTTTATTAAAATTTTCCTTATTTTTTATCTTATAGCTATTTTTATAGAAATCTGAGGGTTAATTTTTAAAGAATCAAAAAATAGTTTTACATTGAAAAGTTCAATTATTACAGTTATTTTACCAACATGCAGGACTTTGAAATATCCGCTTTTAACCCAATTTTTTTGGAACAATTAAACAAACTTCCGCCAAAAGAATGGCAAAGTGACGCTTATCTGTTATTCCTCCAGAATGAATGGCAACCATGGTTTTATCCTTTTCAGGCTGTTCATGAGAATACTCTTGCAGGGTTTGGAATGTTTTGCATTTTTGGACAATATGCCTGGCTCGGATGGATTATTGTTAATGAAAAGTATAGAAATCAAGGATTAGGAACTAAAATAACAAAACATCTTATAGCTGAGGCTCAAAAAAAGGGAGCTGTTAACTTTATTCTTACTGCTTCAGATCTTGGAATTCCAATCTATACCAAACTGGGCTTTAAAGTTACTTCTAAATACATCTTTTTTAACAACACAGAAAAATACTGCTCTAAGGTTAACAAAACATTTATCCGTAAAGCTGTTCAAAAGGATATAGAAACAATTTTAGCTCTTGACCTTAAAGCTACAGGTGAAAACCGGTCGCAAATGATTGAAAATTTCTCAGACGATATTTGGATTTACGACAGTGAAGGAATAAATGGTTTTTATATTCCATCACTTGGAAATGGATATATTGTTGCCTGCGACCAAAAAATTGGAATTGAACTCATTAAATTTAAATGTAGTAAAGATTACAAACCCATTATAGTTCCTGAAGAAAATTCAGAAGCATTTAACTTTCTAAAATCTTCAGGATTCAAAGAATACCTCAGTGTTCCGAGAATGAGCTTAAATAAAGCCCCTGAATGGAATCCAAAAATGATTTTCAACAGAGGAACAGGATATTGCGGATAGAGTAGTTCAATATTTTTAGTAATTAGCATTTCACCCTACGAAACTATCTCTCTACCAAATTTCTTAATATCTACCCCTGAAAAATTGCCTGAACTCATAATCAGTAAGTTTTTATTTGTCCATTCATACTTTCTGAGCTTCTCAAATAATACTCGGGAATCTGTTAAAACTTCAATGTTATTTCCACCAAATGCATCCTTAACCTGCTCGCTGGTAATAGGCTCCAGTTTTTTATGTTCTATGGTATGAGGATCAAAATATACATAAGCCTTATCTGCAGACTCCATAGCTCCCTTGTACTGAGGAAGAAAGTCCTTCTTCAAACTACTGAAAGTATGTAACTCCATTACTGCAACAAGTTGCCTGTCCTTATATTGATTTTTAACAGCAGTTGTCGTTGCCTTTAATTTTGAAGGAGAATGTGCAAAATCATAAAAAACAGTAGCATCATTATTTTCTGAAATAACTTCAAGCCGTCGGGCAGAACCCCTGAACTCACTTATTGCACCATAAAATTCTTCATCTGATAAACCAAGTTTATTACAGACAATCTTTGCCCCTGCAATATTTTGAAGATTATGCTCGCCAAATACCTCAAGCCGAACTTTATTTTTCCCATCAACTAAATATGTTACATTGTTTTCAATATAAAATTCAGGTGTTTTATATGGATAAGCTTTTATGTCCTTTCTCAAACCTCTTTCAATATTCCTTAGATATTCATCTCCTTCATAATAAATGAATGCTCCACCCTCTTCAATCATTCCTGCAAATATTCTGAACTGATCAACATACTGGTTGAAATCGGGAAAAACATTAATGTGATCCCAGGCAATCCCTGTTAGTAACGCAATATCCGGCCTGTAATGATGAAATTTGGGTCTTTTGTCAATTGGGGAAGATAAGTATTCATCTCCCTCAAAAACTGCTATATCAGTATCTTCTTTAAGCCCTACCATTGTTTCAAAACCGTCAAGATTAGCTCCAACCATATAGTCAAAATCAACCTTGTTATACTTCAAAACATGCATAATCATCGATGTAGTAGTCGTCTTACCATGGCTTCCTCCTATTACAATTCTTAGCTTATCTTTTGCTTGTTCATAAAGATATTCAGGGTAGGAGTATATTTTCAATCCAAGTTCCCTCGCTCTCAAAAGCTCAGGATTATCTTCCCTCGCATGCATCCCAAGTATAATTACGTCAATCTTATCAGATATTATTTCCGGTTGCCATCCTTCTTTCTTCGGGAGCAAATTATACTTCAATAATCTTGATTTTGAAGGTTCAAATACTTCATCATCCGATCCTGTTACTTTATATCCTTTCTTATGCAGGGCAATTGCCAGATTGTGCATTGCACTTCCCCCTATTGCTATAAAATGTATATGCATTATCTTTAATTTTTTAAAACATAAAGTAAGAAAATTATCAACTCAATTTTATTAAATTTCTTCTTTAATTTTACTACTATAAACGAACGTATTTGTTAAATCAATTACACCAATGAAACTACATATTATTGATGCCGGAATTTTCTTATGCGACGGAGGAGGAATATTTGGAAGCGTTCCAAAAACTCTTTGGGAAAGGCATATCAAAGCTGATAAAAGAAATCTCATTAAGCTTTCCATGCGCTGTCTTCTTGTTGAACATGAAAACAGAAAGATACTTATTGAAACAGGGTGTGGTGATAAATTAAGCCAGAAATTTATTTTAAACAACGGTATCGAGAACCCTCATTTATTAATTGAATCTCTCTCAAAAAAAGGTTTTAAACCTGAAGACATAACTGATGTTGTACACACTCATTTACACTGGGATCATTGTGGTGGAGGAACTAAGTTTAATGAAAAAAATGAACCTATAATAACTTTTCCTAATGCAACCTATCATTGTTCATCAATACAATGGGAAAACGCTTTAAATCCCAATCCCCGTGAAGATGATGCTTTCTTTACTGATGACCTGATCCCTGTTATGAAAAGTGGTCGTTTGAATCTGATTAAAAAAGAGTGTGAACTTTTCCCGGGTTTCAACTTGAAGATATTCAACGGTCATACTCCCGGAATGATTGTTCCGGTTATTTTTGATGGTAAAAATACTATAGCCTATATTTCCGATTTGGCTCCCCTCGCCGCTAATATTCCGATAAAATGGGTTTGTTCTTATGACCTTTATCCAGTCACTAGTATGGAAGAAAAATTATCGTTCTTCCGGGAGGCTTATGAAAAGAAATATCTACTGTTATTTGAACATGATACCAAATTTGAATGTGCTACTTTAAAGTGGGACAATAAGAAAGGACCTATGGTTAATTCAAAAGGAGATTTTTCATTCTTCCTGCTCAACGAAACTTCATAAAGGGTAAGAAAAATCTAAAAAAGAAAGTCAGGTTTTCTATTACATTATTGCATAATTAAATGTCAGCCCAAACTTAGTATTGTTTTGTGGATATCCATCTTTTGTTGAATGAGGTTCATTCATATTGTATTGTAAATACATCTTGATTGTTAATTGATCGCTTATCATATAATCAGCCTGAAAATCCAAAGAGAAAATTCGAGTACCATTCTGAAGTAATCCATAATCATCATCCATCTTTCTGAATGTAGTCTTGTAATTACTGCTTGAAAGATCAAGCCTCATATTTATATCATTAGATACAGATTCCGATTTTCGCTTAGTTTTGATTATCATATCCATCCCGGTAAACCTATATCCTATTCCAATACTATACTCATTCTTCAACATTTCACTCAACTGCATGTTTGAGAAACTGAAATTCAGGTTACGTGTTCTCCTGATTTCAAACCTTGTACTTAAATCATTAACGAATCCAATATCAACATTTATCAGCGGACTGAAATCTTCCTGAATATTTATTGATGTAATGTTAAGCTCAGGAATGAAAAAATTATCATTATCAAGCTGACTCCTAACCCAGCTGAAACCTGTTTCATCTGTCTTATATGCAAGATTTGTCTGAAACTGACCAATAGCATATGTAGACCTATAACTATGATTAAAATTTAGGGAATGAACATAGTCTTTCAACCATTCAATATCTTCAGTGTTTCCATTGTAATTTACTACCCAGTTCGGTCTTATCCAGGCAATTCCGGGTCGTGCAGTTAAAGGTATCTTATTTGCATCAATCCCGGTATATGTTGCAATAAATGCAGGTATAATCACATCTGATGATCTATCACTGATGCCATTTTCTTTTCCTGCACCTGGATTTCTTGAATATCCTTCTCCATCAATAAAACCTCTTTCATTATTAAGCCTTGCAAGAATTATTTTTCTGTTTTCATTTTTAAACTTGTCAAATAAAGTTGATTTGGTCTCATCTCCGTTTATGCTTTCACTAAATGCAGTTGCCAAAGTAAGGATTGTCATATCGAAATTACCTGTTTCTTTTCTGCTCATGAGCTCAAAACTGCCTTTGTTACCATTATACTGAATAAAACTACTAACATTGCTCGACTCTCTCCTTTTTCCGGTAATATTGAACCTTAAATTTGAAATAGGCTCAAATTGAACAGAAAAGTTCCATGTCTCTGTACTTTGCACTAAATATTGCTTGGATACAGTTGTGTCTTTAGAAATCCATCCTTTTTCGGCTGCTTGCATCGCAAAATTTTCATCCTGCCACCCTATAAGGAATGGAAATGTAGGAGCCATCGATTGTAATCCTCCTTCAGTAGTGTAATTCCTAGCGCCAAACAAATATGGATCAGGAAGGAAGCCCGGCAATTCTGTTCCACCGGTCTTTGCATAGGTTATCTGTATTGTTCTTATTCCCAACAACATTCTTGTTGTAAAATCAAGGGCTTTTTTCACAAAGGGTTCATCAAGCTCTTTCTTTCCTTTAATAAATACCTGAGCACCGGAAAGGTTTTTCTCCGACTTGAAGTTTACCCTATTTTCATTAACAACACTTAATTCACCTTTAATTGTATCTCCCTTGCTGCTTAAAACAGTAACTTTTATATCCTCTGTACCAAGTTTATGGAAAATTGATTTAGGTACATTTGCTTTAAAGTCTATATTCTTTTCTTTATAATCAACATCCTTATACTTCTTTTCTTCTCCGGGTTTACTTGATACTCTGGTACTCGTCTTTTTTTGAGTCTGAGACTTGCTGCCATATCTCCTTGAGCTCCCCTGAAACTTCTGATTTACCTGTTTAAAATATGGAACCTTGTTGTAAAGAGTCATCATATTCAAAGATCCGTTGATATTTATTGAAGAAGAATTACGCACAGTATTTCCCAAATCAATAGATTCTAATTCTGAACTAAGCTGTGATCCAGCTACCCAGTCATACGAACCTCTATATGTTGCTGAGGCTGAAGTCCAGTCGAGCAATGGTAATTTATTTATAGGTATAGTATACCTTAAATCAATGGTATGCTGATAATCTACCGGACGACCAAAAGCCAGAAGATTCTTGTATATTTCATTTTGCATCTGGTCATAAAGTTCAGGATACAAATCTTTATCTTCAACCCCGTCAAGTTCGTCTATCCTTGATGTATTTTTATTTGAGAAGTCAAGTCTCAAATTTTGTGTCAGGTTATATCTTAAATCAAAGCTTCTGTTCCATAAAAAGTCTTTCTGAACAGTAATAGGAAGATCAAGGTCCATACCCGAATTATCTCTTGCCAATCTTTCACTGTAGTTTCTGGACAAGTCAGTCCTGAATGAAATAAGCTCAGGTATAAAATTAAAATTGAAATCCTTTATTAACTGAAATGCTTTATTATCAAGAAACTTGAAAGTTTTAAATGGCATAATAGGCTTTGATTGTGCAGCATAATTATAATCAAAGGATCCTCTGGTTGTTTTTTGATATTGTCTTTCTATGTCTATATTATGATTTAATTGCTCATTTCTCGAATATGACACCGAAAAGTTTTCAATATCTGTTGGCAATGGTTTTCTATCTGCTTTTTTTCTCTCCGGCTCAAGTGTGACATTATTGATGTTGAAACTTTTTCTTGTGCTGACATCCTGAGAAATGTTTTTTAAATAATCTTTTTCCTCAGGACTTTCAATTATTGAAAGGGCTTCGGTCATTTTTATGTCTGAGCTCAAAGGATTATACTCAGGAGTTGAGACTCCGGTTGAATAACTGTAAAACAATGGTAAATGCAATCCAACCTTTTCAGGAAGAAGTTTACCCAACTGAAATGTTGCAGCAAAATCAACCTGATATCTATCCTCCAGACTTCTGCTCGAGGCGACATCATTGATGCTACCCCACCCGACTGACTGAGTACTTCCGGCAAGTGTTATATTTCCTATGTCAGCTAATCGTAAAGACATCCTCCCGTTAGATGCCCATCCACCCTGTTCTGTGAAATCTGATAATCTTAACTCATTAACCCATACCTCAACTGACTTTGGCAATTCATTAGTTTTTGGGTTTCTAATCCCAATGTGAAAAACATCAACTTCTCCTAAACTAGGGTTCCCTTTTATCTTAATAATATTCTTACCTCCGGCATAACCTTCATGATACCGGGGATAAACATCATTCCTTGATAATTTTGACCCCGCACTTCGCATCTCTTCATCTCTTTTCATTTTCAAATCAGAGAATATAGTTAAATCTAGATTTAGCCTATTTTCATCCGGCCATACTATAAATCTGTCTGATTCATTGTCATCATTGTACGACGTAGCAGGTACTGGAGTAAGTTTTAACGGAACTTCATATTCATAATAGTTATCTTTGTCTGTACCCATCCTAATAAATAGTGTAACCTCATAATCACTAAGCGGATAACCTTCTATTGCTTCAGCATGTACTTCCATTTTAAGCTTTTTATACTGACGCATATCTATACCAATATTTTTATACACCGCACGAGCATCACCTCTTTCCAGATCTTTCACCTTCAACAACATTGATTGCTCATTCATCCTGGTAGAATTTGTACTTGTAGGATCTATCTCACGTTCAATTTCAGGAGGAAGAATATAGTTAATTGGTTTCCTGCTTTGATTTTCTTCTATGTTTATTGACGCAAGATCAAATTCTGCATTTGCAGATTCAGTAGACCCTGCCTCAAGTATTGGTTTTTGTTCTTTTCGCCAGTCTGCCCTAACTAATGATAATGTAGCAAAACGAAGTATTACAGAATCAGAAAAATCAGTCATAAACATCCTCATAAATCTGATTGACTTAAAGTCATAAATATCACCAACCCTTTCAACATTTGGATTTTGCCTGATAGGAATCTTAAACTGATACCAGTCAACCCTGTCTGTTGTACTATTTTTTAGTGGAACAACCCTTGTAACTTTATCAACTATATAGTTTTTACCAACAATCATGTCTTCAGGTCGTATACTCACTTTGTACTGATAATATGACTCAAGTTCATTTAAAGTGTTATCATCATTAATATCTTCAATATCAGGCTCAGTTTTTCCTGAAGTAGAATAATCCTCAGTATACATAGATGTCGTAGGTGAATTTCCATCTATTCCATTGTAGTCTTTATATCTATCAAGAATTGAAACCTCTTCATCATCATAATCTGTTCCTCTGTAATGATGGAAATTATCTCCTGAAGGGTCAGCTGCCAACTTATTGTATACTTCTTCTGAAACAAAATTCTTAACAGACTCTAAATAACTTTTGAAAAAGGTTCTTTCATCCTCATCACTTAAGCCATCAAGTCCCAAATCTTGATATTTTCTTGCATTTTCATCATTTTCAAAGGCCTGAGTCAAGAGTTGCTTGCTTGACACACGTCCCCAAGCTGAAGTATCAACATCAATAACTAATTCTGTCGAAGGCAATCCGTTTTCAAAAGCTTTTTTCCCATCTTTTAAAATGTCTTCTGAAACATTCCCAAGGTTAAAATATAGGTCTCCTCCTTTATGACTATTATCGTCATTATATATAAAAGGATCAAGCATCCAAAACTCAATATATTCAATATTTGATGACTCAAAATTAGGCGTTTGAATTTCCCTCATTAAACCTCCCCATCTTTGCTCCGGATTTTTAAGTTTTCCGCTAACATCAATACCTGCTGACACATCAGTTGGCTCAGAGTCATAATTATATGGGCCTCTTTCTGTCGGGTAATAAGCCAGGTTGAAAACATATTGATAAGGAGTAGCACCAACAGTCAACTCTTTGCCGGGAAAAATCTCCTGAACCAATACATCTCTCATATAATGGTTTGACAACATTTCCAGATTACCTTTAATATGTGAAGGCATTTCTGACCTGCTCTTCTCACTGAAAATCCTATCGATGTAAAACCATGATAGTTTTGCCCTGTTAAGACCATATTTTGTGTTATCTGACAAATCGGATTCAGTGAATAATCTCGGAGTAGAAGCAAGCTGCCATCCATAAGAATTTGCCATTGAGTATGGTGTTTCAACCCCCTCAAAGTCATCGATATATACATTGCTGCCTGTTACACTTGATTTTCCCGGAAATAATTTAGCAACTTCTCCCTCTATTGAAAAGCTTGATTCTGATTTTGAATCAACAAAAGGAAGATAGTTGATCAAATCAGTCAGCATTTGAGATTTATCTCTATATTGAAAATCAAGACCTAACATAAGGTTTGACACAGGCTCTTCACCCATATCAACTTTATTTGTTATAGGCCTTTCATTCATATATAGTAAGGTTCCTCCTATATTTAATTTGTCAGAAACTTCATAACTACCATAGGTACCTACCATTGTCTTTCTTTGCATCGATAACAAATCCTGGCTCTCAGTTGATACTTTAATTGGCGTACCTGCTTCTATGTATGCATCATTGATAATCTTAACCTTTCCTAATGCATAATCTACTGTATAATCAACATTTTCAACTAAAACTGTACTTCCAGCTGAAACCACAACCGAGCCTTGAGCAAGATTGAAAGTATTTAGAGATATCTCTGAACTTGAAGATCCTTTATAACTACCAACCATCAAGTATTTATCATGATCAAAATCCTGTTCAGCCTCAGTCTTGGTCTTCTCATATAAAGAGGCATATGAATACTTTTCCTTAGTAGCTTTATCAGGTAATTTATTTGCTATATAAGAACCAAAGGGCTCCAAAACAGGAAATATTACCTTCCCATCCTGAGCTAAAATGGTTATCCCATTAACAAAGTCAAACATTCCATCACCCTTTTCAGTGTAGTCATTCTGAGAATTTAGATTGTCAAGATTCAATATCCTTAACAATGTCTTATCCTTAAATCCTTCAACAGGCAAGTAGTTTATGTATGTGTTTGTTGAGTCGTTATTAAAAACAATATTGAAATCAAAATCTTCTGATGTTACATCATAAGCACCAAGATTGTATACATTCTTCATCATCAGGTCCCAGGTAGGGAAGCCCGGAGAAAGGTTTGTCCCTTTTATAAGTTTCAACACCAAGGTATTGTCCGAGGTAGTAATATCTGAAGAAAACTGACCTACTTGAAATGTAGTATCGCCAATTGTAATTTCAAAGGCAACCGCAAGCACTTCATCATTATTCAAAGGTGAATTAAGAGAAATATACCCCAGTTCCTCATTAAGTTCATACTCAGAAACATTCATCAATCTGGACTGGTCTATCTTTTCCCAATGTGTTCCATTCTTAAACCCTCTTGGTTCAAGCGGCTTAAGTACTTTCAGAATCTCAGACGACTTATTAATACCGGAATAATTTGTAATTATCTCATTGTAAAGATTATTAGCACCGTTATGCGGCACATAATTCCCTGGATATGCTAATCCGGTTGCGGGACCAAACTCGCTGACTGTATTAGATATATGTGCTTCTTGTTCTCCCAAATCAACAAATGCAACAATATTACGGGCTGATGTAAAATTTTGGCTTTTATTAGTTACCCATACCTCAACCTTGTTAATTACAACTTTTGATTTGATTATTGGCAACGAGCTTAACGCTTTATCGTAATTATCACGGAAGAATTTTGAAAGGAAAAAGTGCCTGTTTTCATCGTAGTCCGAAGCCTTTATTTCAAACTTCGTTTTTTGGGAACCTCCTTCAGTTTCAACTACCTGTGATTCACCTTTGTGCTGAGATATTATTGTGGTAAGATTTAACCTACCAAACTGCATTTCAGTTTTTACTCCAAACAGGTTGGTCCCTCCCTGAATTAAAGTTCCATTTAGTGGTAAAGAAACATTACCTGCTTCAATCTTTCTTAGTATTTCATCTTCCTTACCACTATAATCAAGCTTAACCTTCTGCTCAAAATCAAATGTAGCTTCTGTATTATAATTAACCTGCATATTAACCTTTTCACCAATTTTCCCGGTCACGCTAAGATTAATCTGGGGCTCAAATTCAAAGTTATTATTTCTTTTCTGACGTTCCGATAGTTGTTCATTACCATTGTAATTGGTTTGATACCCTAAAGAAACTTCAACATAACCCTGAGGCTTGATATCAATGACATCCCCACCAAATATGTTGTTGAATGCTTCGTTATCTATTTTTAACTGGGGAATTAATGATTGCTGCTCACCGGTCTCAATTTTCTCAACTTCTTTTCTTGTTTTCCAGTAATCCTTTATCGACTGATCAAAATCATACTTGACGTAGTCTTTAAGATTCATAGATTTTGGAAGCCTGTAATACATATCACCTATCTTTTCATAAATGACATATTGCTTAGTCAAGGGATCATATTCTATCTTTCGCTCTATATTCGAAGGACGATTGAGATAAATCGGATCGTCGTCTACTTCATCCGGATACTGAAATTCTCCTTCATCTTCAAAAGGATAATACAGTAACGAATCCTTTCCTGAAAAAGAGCTCCCTTTATTAGACTGGGCATAAGCATTGTTGACTGCAAAGGATAATAAACCCGCTGCAAAAATTAGTATGTAGATAAAATTTCTTTTCAACATTAGATAAACAGATTACATCTGCTTTAGAGCATCCTTAATTACTTGTTCAACTGATTTCTCCGGGTGTTCCCTTAAAATTTGATCGATGGCTTTCTCTGCGTTCTTCTTCACAAATCCTAAAGTCACTAATGCAGATAACGCTTCTTCACGGGTTGTATTGTTTAATGAAACAAAAATATCGGATGAAACAGGTTCTTTAATTAACTTATCTTTTAATTCTACTATCAAGCGTTGGGCTGTTTTCAGACCAATTCCTTTAACAGCTTTCAATTTATTTACATCATCAGAAATTATCGCATTGCGTATTTCATTAGCAGATAATGATGATAAAATTAAGATTCCGGTATTTGCTCCAACACCTGAAACAGAAATCAAATGTCTGAATAGCTCCCTCTCATCCTTATTATGAAAAGCATAAAGTATATGAGCATCTTCTCTGATTATTTCATGTATGAAAAATTTAAAAGCCCCTTTCCCGTTGATTTCAGTATATGTATTTATTGAAATATGAAGGTAGTATCCAATTCCTGCATTTTCGATTATCACATGAGCAGGATTCCGTTCAATTATGTCTCCTTTAATATATTCAATCATCGAATCAATATTGTTGCTGTTCTTCTATCGCACTAAGGTCGATATCATCTGATTCGCCGTTATTGCTGATTTCATACTTTGGTAATGGATTTTTGCTTATTTCAAGCCAGTTTTGCCTGCTCTTGAAAATGTCTACGGCATTATATATTGCCTGCTGAAATGATTCACAAGAAGCAATATTTTGTCCTGCTATATCAAATGCAGTGCCATGCCCCGGAGAAGTCCGAACAAAAGGCAAGCCTGCTGTATAATTAACCCCTCTTTCAAAAGTAAGGGCTTTAAAAGGAGCTAAACCCTGATCGTGATACATTGCTAAAACCGCATCAAACTTATATTGCTGTCCTGAGCCAAAAAAACCATCAGCAGCATAAGGCCCAAGTGCTGTAATTCTCAAATTTTCAGCTTCCCTTATAGCGGGAATTATAATCCTTGCTTCTTCATCACCAATAAGCCCATTATCACTGGCATGAGGGTTCAATCCCAAAACTGCAATACGTGGATTGGTACATGTGAAATCCTGAATAAGTGATTTATGTAATATTTTTAATTTCGAAAGAATTAGATCCTTGGTAATAACTTCAGGTAGTTTACTGATAGCTACATGACCGGCAACGACTCCTACCCTTAAGCCTTCAGAAATAAGTAGCATCAATGGTTCTTTAACATCAAACTGCTTTGCAAGATATTCAGTATGCCCCGGAAAATTAAAATCTTTTGATTGTATTGCTTCTTTGCTTATCGGTGCTGTTACAAGTGCATCAATCTTTTTATTACGCAAGTCTTTAACAGCATGGTCAAGAGCCAGAAATGATGCTTCACCAGCTTGCTCCGATATCTTACCAAGCTCAACCCTAACATTATCATCGCAGCAATTGATGATATTAACCTTATGAAGGTCAATCTCGTCAACCGACCTAATTTGGTTAAAATTGAAAGTTTCAAGTTCCAAAACCTTCTTATGATATGCAGCTACTTTCGGCGAACCATATATTACTGGAGTACATAACTCCAACATTCTCGGGTCAGATAATGCTTTTATTATTACTTCATAACCAATGCCGTTGATGTCCCCCTGGGTTATACCGACAATTATCTGATTGTTTTTCATTTTTATGTTTGTTTTTTTAATGAGATATTGCCGCTTTAAGGCAAGCCACAAAATTAATAAAAAGGGCGAATATCATCCGCCCTACTGTATGAATTGTTTGTTTATCTTATTCATATCTTCCTGATTCGTAAATTCTACAGAATAGATCATTGCTTCCATTTGCCTCAACAGATTTCGTTTGTTTTTTGACGGAGCATAAACAAATCCATCAAGACATATTACCCTTTTCTTTAAAAGATCTATTATTGAAAGATTTACAAAAGGTCCTCCCATAAAATCATTTTCAATTTTCCACAAACCCCTCAGTTCTGCAGCATAATTTCCATCTTTCTGAAATGTGTTAAAAAGAAGCGGTACTGAAGGCTCTATTTGCATATAAGAACCATCCGAAGGACCGGGAACATTATTCCTGGTAACAATATTCCTTTTAACTGTTAAATATTCCTGAGTAAATGTGCTGTCTGATTCATAGGGATATGAATAAATTAAAATCCCCTGGCTTATCTCGTCAGTCTCATATCTTATCCACATAAAATCTGAACGGTCTTCTGCTACATTAAAACCTGCAGGAACATTGATCCTGATGCCAAACTGTTCTTCAGTTTTATCTGACACCTTTTTTTCTCTATATTTCGAGTAATTGAGTAAAAGCCTATCTCTTTCAGCCTTTATGAAAAATCCGATTATTTTATCCTTGTTTTCATCGAAAACCTGTCTGAGCTGAATCAAATCTTTTGCATTTATATATACAATTGATTGAGGATAAGCATATACGTTATTTTTAAATATAACCTCATTTTTTTCAACATTACTGCCTATATCAGTAATCAATAAATTTCTGGTTGTCTTAAAAATATCCTTGAATGCTTCTACAGGAACATCATTAACTGTAAATACAGGCTCATTCTGAGGAAGTCCTACCTGAGGCTGAGTTAGATATTCATTAATATATTTACCAGTTTCGCTATCCCAGTTTTCTTTACTTATTATTACCAATAATTCACCTGCACCTCCGGTAATATTTCTAAGAGATGTCGTGTTTATACTGTCCTTACATCCACTGAGTACAAGTATTAATAATACCAGATTGAAATATAAAATACGTGATTTCATAACTTGCAGGTTTAGACAATTTTAATAGTATCTTCACATTCAGACTTATCTCAAATCATACAAATTTGAATACTGATAAGTCTTAATGCTCTATAAAACGAAAACATCCGGCTTTTTATTTTAATTCTCCTTCTTTTTTGGTATCCTGCCCTTTTTCTTCGTCCTTGGTGGCATTCTTGAATTCCCTAACCCCTTTGCCTAAACCCCTCGCTAGCTCAGGAATTTTAGCACCACCAAAAAATATAAGTACAATTACCAATATCAGAATGATTTCAGGAGCACCAATCATACCGGCTATAATATACGATGTCATATTCATTATTTTTAAATTAATTATGCTTAAAGATAATGCCAAAATCAATAAATTGCAAATAGCACTAATTTTACCTGAACAGCCTTATTATATCATTAAGATTTGCATATGCAACAAGAAGCAATAACAATGAAATTCCTACTATTTGTGCATATTCAAGAAATTTATCACTTGGTTTTCTTCCTGTTACTATTTCATACAGAACAAACAAAACATGTCCTCCATCTAGTGCCGGAATTGGCAAAATATTCATTATACCAAGAATTATTGATAGAAAAGCTGTCATATTCCAGAAAGCATGCCAGTCCCACATTCCCGGAAATATATTCCCAATTGTTATGAATCCACCCAGTGACTCATATCCTTTTGTCTTCTTATTGAAGATAAGTTTAAATTGTTTTAGATAGTCAACTGAAGTTTCCCATCCTTTGACAATACCGGCAGGAATCGATTCAAAGAATCCATATCTAATTGACTTAAGCTCAAAATTCTTAGTAAAATCATTATTCCAGCTAACGCCGATCATCCCCTCATCTGTTATTTTCACTGGAAAAGTTAAAGTATCGGTACCTCTCGTCGCCTTAACAAAAATTTCTTTCCCTTTATTTTGATTTATCAACGCTGAAAACTGATCGTGAAATTCAAAAGACTGATTTTCAGCCATTATTATTTTATCTCCTTTCAGCATTCCTGCATCTCGGGCAGGAGAGTTTTTTGCAAATGTCTCAATCTTGAGGTCAAACGGGAATCTTATTCCAATTACCCTTTTGTTTTTAACCATCAGGGCTATATCGTCTTCTGAAATATCAACATCAACCTTTTCACCATTACGCTCAACCTGAACTGTTTTTGCCTTATCAAGAACAATTGTTGGAACTATATCATAAAAGCTTTCTATGAATTTATTATCAACAGATAATATTTTATCGCCACTTTCAAATCCAATTTGCCTGCCTATTTCACTGGCATCAATACCATACTTGACATTATTGGTAGGAAGATATTCTTCTCCCCAAGCATACAATACGCCAATGTAAATTACCAGGGCAATAAGAAAATTCATAAGTACCCCTGCTACCATTATTAAAAGACGCTGATATGCAGGTTTTGCCCTGAACTCATAAGGCTGAACAGGTTGTTTCATTTGCTCCTTGTCCATCGATTCATCAATCATTCCGGCAATCTTTACATATCCTCCAAGAGGAAGCCATCCAATACCGTATTCTGTTTCTCCTCTTTTTGTCTTGAAAAGGGAAAAACCTAAATCAAAAAATAAAAAGAATTTTTCAACCCTGCATTTGAATATCTTCGCAAATATGAAATGTCCAAATTCATGTACGACAACTAAAATCGATAAGCTAAGAATTAATTGTACAGCTTTAATAAAAATTTCCATATAAATGTTTTATGTTGATTAAAAAGTTAAAGCCTTTATTATTTCCAGCGCTTTAATTCTGGATTCCTCATTAGTTAAAATATGATCCTCAATTGAAGGATTCTTAATAAAAGGAACTTTGTCCATTGTTTGTTCAATTACTTCAGACATTTGCAGAAAACTTATCATCCCCTTCAAAAAAGCTCCTATTACTATCTCATTGGCTGCATTAAGAATACAGGCACTGTTACCTCCTTTCCGTAACGCTTCAAATGCCAACGCAAGATTACGAAAATTTTTAATATCTGGTGTACTGAATGTCAATTCGGGATATTTTGAAAAACTAAACTTTGGAAAATTATTTGGCAATCTCTCAGGATAATATAATGCGTACTGAATTGGCAACCTCATATCTGGTAGTCCCATTTGGGCTTTTATTGAGCCATCAACAAACTGAACCATGGAATGTACTATACTTTGAGGATGAATTACAACCTCAATGTCTGATGGTTCAACATTAAACAACCATTTGGCCTCGATAACTTCAAATCCTTTATTCATAAGGGTTGCTGAATCAATGGTAATCTTATCCCCCATATTCCAGTTTGGATGAGATAATGCCTGTGCAGGTGTTACATCCTTTAACTGATCATAAGAATATCCTCTGAAAGGGCCACCTGAACAGGTAAGTAATATTTTATCAACCGATTTAGGATCTTCCCCTTTAAGACATTGAAAAATTGCTGAATGTTCAGAATCTACAGGCAATAAATCTACACCTTTTTCCTTGCATAGTTTAGTGATTATTTCTCCTGCGACGACTAAGGTCTCTTTATTTGCAAATGCAATTTGCTTTCTTGCTTCAATAGCCTTTATTACAGGCAGTAATCCTGAATATCCAACCATAGAAGCAACAACCATATCAACAGAATCATGCTGCACTGAATCCTGAATGGCCTGACTACCACACCATACTTTTATTCCATGACCGTCAAGAGCATTACGTACTTCTTCTGTTTTCGCCTCATTGGCAATAACTACAGCCGTAGGTTTATACCTTAAAGCCTGCCTTATCAGTAGCTCTGCACTGTTATTTGCAGTAAGAACTTCTACTGAAAACAAATCAGGATTTGCCTCAACAACTTCCAGTGCCTGACGCCCAATAGATCCAGTCGAACCAAGTATTGCAAGCCTCTTTTTAATTCTATCCATAAACTAATTTAAATATACATATTTTTCAGAATCAAGAGGCATACCGTTGTGCCACATCTCAAAATGAAGGTGCGGACCGGTAGAAAGCTCTCCCTCATTGCCAATGAACCCTATTACTTGACCGGAAGAAACTCTTTCTCCCGGTTTTACTATAACTTCATTATTGTGCTTATATATTGTAATGAGATTATAATCATGTTGTATATGAACAACATATCCGGTTGAAACCGACCACTCGGCAAAAATAACCGTACCTGTGAGTGCCGCACAAACCGGTGAATTGAATGGAGCAACTATATCTGTTCCGTAATGTCCCGGAGATGCATTATACTTGTTAACTATTATCCCCTTAACAGGTGGAAAAAAATTAACTCCTGCCAAAAGTTTGTTTTCTTCCTTACTCGTTGTGTATGAAAACTTATACTTATCAGGACTTATTAAATTTTCAACTATAGAATCATCACCCATAGGTTCCATCTCTACCTCCTGAAACGATAACCTTTTCTTTCCGGTTAAAGTATCTTTTATTTCCTCTCCGGAAATAACACTTTGAATCTTTTCCAGATATCTATCCCTCTTTTCAATTTCATATTCAAGAGAATCAAGCATAACGGCATTATGAACAATCATTTCACTCATGTGTCTGGATGGATAACCCGGTAATGCCCGCTTTGCAGGAGTGTATATAATGACTAATACGGTAAGTAAAACAGCAAAACCAAAAAATGAAAGCAAAGCCAAAATTACTACCATTGGCGACAACTGCCTTGAAAATAACTCGGTAAGGCTTTTAAGATCATAAACAGATATCCTGTAACTCTTTATCAGCTTGTTATATATGCCTATAATCCTTTCTTTCATCCATTTTTTATTACTACAACAAAAATACTAATTTAAAACATATTTGAAAGTTTGATAAATTCACCTAAGAACCCTTTCCCAATAAATCATTACATTTGAATATTATAATCTATCTTAATGGCAGACCTAACTATAAACTTTGCAGGAATTAAATCTCCTAACCCATTTTGGCTAGCTTCAGGCCCACCTACAAATACTGCAAACCAGGTAATCCGAGCGTTTGACAAAGGATGGGGAGGTGCCGTATGGAAAACCTTAGGAGTACCAATTATAAATGTTTCGAGCAGGTATAGCAGCTTACTCCTTCAAGAAAGAAAAATTATTGGACTTAGCAATATCGAACTAATCTCTGACCGCAAACTAACTGATAATCTTAAGGATATTGAAAATGTAAAAAAAAGGTTTCCCAACAATCCTGTAATAGCATCCCTTATGGTCCAAACAAAGGATGAATGGCATCAAATAATAAACGATTGTCAGAATTCAGGCGTCGATGGACTGGAATTAAATTTCGGCTGCCCCCACGGTATGTGTGAAAGAGGAATGGGCTCTTCCATAGGACAGGAGCCACCCCTCGTTGAACTTATTACCAGCTGGGTTAAGGAAATTGCCAAGGTTCCAGTTATTGTAAAACTGACTCCCAATATCACTGACATTACAGAACCTGCCTTAGCTGCAAAACGAGGTGGAGCTGATGCAATTTCGCTAATTAATACAATCAAATCAATCACCGGAGTCGACATCGATAGCTTCGTTCCCTACCCTATCGTTGATTTTAAAAGTACTCCCGGAGGGCTTTCCGGTATCGCTGTTAAACCAATAGCATTAAACATGATTAAAAATTGTGCTTCCGACAGTAGAATTGGACTTCCTATTTCAGGTGTAGGCGGAATTGAAACTTGGAGAGATGCACTGGAATACATGTTGTTAGGCTCAGGTTCAGTTCAGGTTTGCACTGCTGTAATGAAAAACGGATTCGATATAATAACCAATCTTGTTGCAGGTCTTAATAAATATTTGGAAGATAAAGGTTTTGCCAATATAGAAGAAATATTAGGTAAGGCATTACCAAATATTTCGAACTGGGAAGATCTAAACCTTAAATTCAAAATAACAGCATTAATAAATAAAGATAAATGTATAGGTTGTAAAAAATGTTTTATAGCCTGTAATGATGGTGCTTATCAGGCTATTTCTTTATCTGAAGATAAAAACAATATGATTCCTATTATCAATTCCGAAAAATGTAAAGGGTGCAACCTTTGTTCTTTGGTTTGTCCTGTTGAAAATTGCATCACAATGATAAGACATGATTTTAATACTGAACCAGAGACCTGGAAACAAATGGTTTTGAAAGGAAAAACCCCAATTTCCTTACACGATTAATTTTCTTCAAATAGATCATTTTAAATTTATTTAAAAGGGATTGACTTCCTTTGAAAACCCAGTCAAAATATTAAAAAAGCGAGAAAGAATAAATTATAATAAAAAATCATTTTTATTTTGGAGATTAAAATGGGATGTCTATCTTTGCACCGCATTTCAGAAATGAAGTGATGACATTGCGGGGTGGAGCAGTTGGTAGCTCGTCGGGCTCATAACCCGAAGGCCACAGGTTCGAGTCCTGTCCCCGCTACTTCAGAGAGAATCAAGAAATTGGTTCTCTTTTTTTATGTCATTTTTGAATCAAACTTAAAAGAGAGGGATCAATTCAACACAAGTATAGATATTTAATAATTAGAAGCGAGTTTCCATCCAACCCAAATGTTTATCTTTACCCATATGGAATTTAATAGGCTTTGCATGGAATTTTCATCACCTGCTACAAAAATAATAGGACTCCGTCATTCTAAACGTGACTATCTCGATGAACCAATAAGTAATGAATTAATTGATAGAATCCAATCCATTCTTTCGGAAAACAACAAAGGACCTTTTGGAAATCTGGTTGAATTCAAACTCATTGAGAAATTAGCAGCAAAAGCAGACCATAAGGTAAAACTGGGCACATACGGTTTTATTTCAGGAGCACGCTACTTTATTGCCGGAGGGATTAACCTTTCTATGCCTTACATTCTTGAAGATTACGGATTCTTACTCGAAAAAATTATATTACACCTTACCGACATGGGCTTAGGTTCCTGTTGGCTGGGCGGCACATTCAAACGTAGTGATTACGCAAACCTTTGGGGTAACGATAAACAACTTGTAATTCCGGCCATAACACCAGTGGGTTACCCTCAACAATCGAAAAGCATCAGGGAAAATATTATACGATGGGGAGCAAAATCGAATAGTAGGAAGCCTTGGAATGAACTCTTTTTTGATCATCAATTTGGCATCGCGCTTTCTGAAACAATAGCGGGAGACTTTCACCTGCCACTAGAAATGTTACGAAAGTCGCCATCTGCATCAAATAAACAACCATGGAGAGTAGTGAAACACGGTATTTATTATCATTTTTATTTACTCGAAAGCCCCGGGTACGACAAAGTGATCAAGACCATTAAGCTACAGCGGATAGATATGGGCATTGCTATGTCACATTTTGAAATCATTTGCAGAGAACTTGGCCTGAAAGGTTTCTGGCAGATACAACAACCCGACATTGAAGTCAAACAAGAACAGTATCTTGTAAGCTGGAAACCTGAATAAGGAAAACAATATGAGTTATCTGGAATAGAAGAATAAAAAAAAATTACGAATACTTTGATGTTATTGGAATAGTAAAAATAAAACTTGAACCTTTTCCCAGCGTACTTTCTATTTGAATATCCCCCCCCATTTTTTCAATCACCTTTTTGCTGATAGCCAACCCTAACCCAGTCCCTCGAAATAATTTATTTGGATTCTTTTCAATCTTATAAAAATGGTTGAAAATATTTTCAAATTCTGACGATTCTATCCCTATTCCGGTATCGGAAACATAAAAACTTATATTGCCATCACTAATATTATATCCAAATTTTATATTCCCTGCCTCTGTGAATTTATATGCGTTATCCATTAAATTAATAAATACCTGGCGTAATCGTAATTTGTCGTTAAAAAGGATGATATTATTATTGACAGAACTATTTGAAAATTCAATTATCAAATCCTTTTGATTAGACTTTTTATAATTTTTTTCGAGTTCTTTTAATAGATCGTCAATTGAAAATTTCTCTTTAATCAAAACAATGTCTTCAGTTTCAATACGAGAGATATCCATTATATCGTTAACTAAAATCAATAGCGATTCACAATTATCAGCAATAATCTTGATATAAATTGATTTTTCTTCTTTAGATATTTCTTCTTCATCAAGAAGCTGAGAAAATCCATAAATGGCGTTCATTGGTGTCCTTAATTCATGGCTGAGATTAGCCAAAAATGATGTCTTCAATCTATCTGATTCTTCGGCCTTTATCTTTGCTTTGACCAATTCAGATGTTCTTTCTTCCACCATCTGTTCAAGATGATTCCGGTGACGTTCCAATTCTTCATTCTGCCTTATTATTTCTTCCTGGTGCTCAACAAGAAGTGAATTCGCATTATTTAGATTCTCGGCTTGTAGCTCAAGTAGTTTACTTTTTTGATTAATCTCATATGTCCTTTCTTCTACAAGTTTCTCAAGCAACCTTTTTTGTTCTTTTAACTTGTTTATCCTCCACAAATAAAAACTAAAAACAGTAAAGCCTAATAATAAAGAAAATCCTAAAGTGGCAACCCATGTTTTCCACCATGGGGGAGTTATTGTTATTTCTAAAGTTGTTCCTGTTTCATTCCAGACACCGTTATTATTACATCCTTTTACACGAAATATATATTTCCCCGGATTAAGGTTTGTATATGTGGTTTGCTTTCTTGTGCCAGAATAAATCCAATCATTATCAAAACTTTCCATTTTATATGCATACTGATTTTTTTGTGGATTCGTAAAATCAAGTACGGAGAAAGAAAAAGTCAAAACAGACTGACTATAGGATATTCTCAATTGGGTTGTTTCAGAAATCTGTCTTTTTAACGGAGAATCTTTTATTCCCGGAACTACCTCATTGTTAAAGATCTGGAATCCTGTTAAAATTACATTTGGAATTGTTTTATTTTCAGGCATCCTTTCCGGAGTTATCAGATTGAAACCATTTATGCCCCCAGCAAGAATTGTCCCATCTTTGGTTCTTAAAATGCTTCTCGGATAAAATTCATTTCCTTGTATGCCATCTGAGGAAGAATAATTTCTGAATTCTTTTTTATTATAATCGAACCTGCATATTCCACTTTTTGTAGTAATCCAAAGTATTCCTTCCTTATCTGAAGTTATGCCTGAAATCCTATTATCAGGCAATCCATTTTCCATGAAAAACCTTTCAAACTTATTAGTTTTAAAATCAAAACGATTTAATCCGTTTTGGGTACCAATCCAGACTTCCTCTTCTTCTACAAAAATATCAGTCACAAGACTATCGCTAAGACTGTGAATATCGGAAGGGATATAATTGTAAGATAAAAAGCGGTTTTCATTTGAGTTGAAAATTTGGAACCCTCTCGATGTGCCAACGTAAATCCTTCCCTTTTTATCGGTTCTAACCACATTAATCTGAACGTTTTTAATGTCGCTGTTTAATGGCGTATATTTAATGAACTCATTTTTGTCAATATCATATTTAATTAAACCTGAGGATAAACCCCCCATCCATAAATTGTTCTGCTGGTCTTTAGCCATTGTGAAAATATAGCTGTCGGGAATTTTGCTGTTGATTTTTGAATACGATTCGAAAGATTTGTGTTTATCATCATAGCATGCCAACCCTCCTCCCCAGGTTCCCATCCATATCTTGCCATTTCCCGTTTCTTCAAAACAAAGAACAGTATTTCTGTGTAGATTCGAATTTTCATTATTAAATCTAACAAATCTCCCCGTTTTTTCATTAAATATATTAACACCTCCACCGTCAGTACCAACCCATTTCTGTCCTTTACTATCTTCATAAAAACAAGTAACAATATTAAAGCTTAAGCTTTGATTAGCTCCCGGAATATTTTTATAATGAACAATAAAATCACTGTTCGGAGTTAAGATGTTTACTCCCCCTCCATAAGTACAAAACCAAAGATTATCATTTCTATCTTGGGTAATCGCCCATATTGAGCTGTTATTAAGACTCATGGGGTTGAATTCGTCAATACTGAAATTTACATATCTCTTCAGGTTTTTATCAAAAAGAATGATTCCTGCATTCTCAGTACTAAGCCAAAGATTATCTTCCCTATCAATAAAAACAGTTTCATTGATATTAAGAGAGTAATTATCCTTGCCAGGCATACTACAAGTATAATGAGTTAATTCAGGGGTGCTATTTTTGTTTTCAATACAGTACAAACCCGAAAAACTTCCCGCCCATATATTGCCTTCCTTATCTTCTATAATATCCATAAAATAAAGACTCTCTTCTTCTTTATTATGAGTACTACAGTGCTTAATATGCTCAAAATAATCAGATTCATCTTTATACAGGTCCAAGCCCTTAGTTGTTGAAATCCATAATCTTCCCTTTTTATCACAATAAACATATCTAATGTCGTTATCACTTATGCTTCCATGATTTTCCGGATTATTTCTATATTGAACAACAGTGTTTTTTCCTTTGTCGAAACAGATTAAACCTATATTTGTCGCAAGCCATAGTCTTCCATAAGAGTCTTCAGCAATTTTTAGCAATGAAAAACTCATCTTGTATAATGGAGATGATTTCTCATAAATGTAATTTATGAATTTATCAAGGTTCCTGTCATACAATGATAACCCCCCGTCTGAAGTACCAATGTATAAATTATTATGGCTATCTTCAAATATTGTTCTTACCTGATTGTATGGAAGAGCTGATGAATCAGATTTTACATTTTTATATTCCTTGAAATTACTTCCGTCGTACCTGTTAAGTCCTTCAGAAGTTCCAATCCACATAAAACCTTTGTAGTCCTGTAATGCACATAATACATTTGAAGAAGAAAGCCCGTTTTCAGCTGTCAGGTGTTTGAATTGCATTAATCTTTCCTGACTGAAAGAACCCAAAGAAATTAGCAATAACAAACATTTTATTACTATAAATTTGACTCGCACTGAAATTACTGCAAAGTCAAATATCACCTCCCAATCTTTATTTTTTAAAGTAAACAAAATGCTTGTGTTAATGAAATTTACCCAGAAATCTATTTCTTCCCTTATGAATTTTCAAATAAATATAAGTCATCTTTTAATGAAAGTCAATCTATTATTCAACAATGTATATTCTTAAAAATAAATAAGTCGAAAAATAAAAAATGATTTAGACGAGCAATTGAAAACTTTTGTAAGTATATTTTAATTTTCATTTGTCAAGCACTTTCTAATTCTTACTTTTATGCTGAAAATACAATATGTTATTAATTAGAATTTAATCAATAAACAATAAATAACACTTTACTTTTAAAAAAATCATGAAATCACACTTTAAGAACACACTGTTGACTTTTCTTCTGTTGTCAGCTGTCTTAAGCAGTATAGCTTTCAATAAAGAAAACCCTGAATGGCTTGACCCAAAGGTTGTTGAAGTAAATGAAGAAAAACCACGCGCATGGTTTATACCTTATCAGGATATAACAGCAGCTAAAAGCGATATTGCTGCTAATTCTGAATATTATAAACTACTTAACGGAAATTGGGATTTCAAATTAGTTGAAAATCCTGATGCATCCCCTGCCGATTTTTTCAAACCTGAATATAAAACTAATGGTTGGAATACTATTCCCGTCCCGTCTGACTGGCAAATGCATGGTTATGACTACCCGATTTATACTAATATGCGCTATCCGTATGAGCCGGGCTGGGATTACGTTAAAGTGCCCCGCGATCATAATCCGACAGGATTATATCGTTATGAATTCGATATTCCTGAAGGATGGAACGGACAGCGTATTTTTATTGTATTCGGTGGAGTAAATTCTGCTTTCTACCTTTGGGTAAATGGCAATGAAACAGGATATGGTGAAGACAGTAAAACTGCTTCTGAATTTGAAATTACAAAATATATTAAACCCGGCAAGAACATGCTGGCGATGAAAGTTATCCGCTGGCCTGATGGCAGTTATCTTGAAGATCAGGACTTCTGGCGCCTTAGTGGTATTGAGCGCGATGTATTTCTTATTTGCACTCCTCCAACAAGGATCCGTGATTATAAAGTTATTGCAGGTCTTGATGAGAGCTTTGAAAACGGAAAGTTCAATCTTGATGTTGAAATAGATGGTAAGGACTCCCCGATTAAGGTTAATTGCCGCATCACTGACAACGGAAAAGAAATGTATAACTCATCCTCTGAAATAATAACTAATAAAACCATTTCTTTTAATACGGACATTAAGCAAATTAAAAAATGGAGTGCTGAATTTCCAAATTTATATCAACTCGAAATTGAATTGGTTCAGAATGGTAAAGTAAAACAAGCTATTATTCAGGAAATAGGGTTCAGAGATATTCGTATTGAAAACGGACAGCTCAAAGTGAATGGTAAAGCCATATATCTTAAAGGTGTTAACATCCATGAACATCATCCTCAGAATGGTCACGTTGTTGATCTGGAGACAAGATTAAATGACATCAGGCTTTTAAAACAAAACAATTTTAATGCAGTCAGAACATGCCATTATCCTCAGGATCCGCTATGGTACAAGTTATGTAACCGATATGGTATTTATCTGATAAATGAGGCGAATGTTGAATCTCATGGTATTGGTTACGATCCTGAAAAAACTCTTGCCAACAAACCTGAATGGCTTAATGCCCATATGTATAGAACACAAAATATGGTTTACCGCGACAGAAACAATCCTTCGGTAATTATCTGGTCGCTGGGAAACGAAGCCGGCAATGGTTACAACATGTATATGACTTACAACTGGATAAAAGAAACAGATAAAACCAGACCTGTTCAGTATGAAAGAGCCTGGAAAGAGTTTAATACTGATATAGTTTGCCCAATGTATTTTGAAATTAAAGATATGATTGAGTATGCTACCTCATACAAAGACAGGCCTATGATTCAATGTGAATATGCTCATGCAATGGGAAACAGCACCGGAAATTTTCAGGAATACTGGGATGCTGTTTATAAATATCCACGATTACAGGGAGGTTTTATATGGGACTGGGTAGATCAGGGATTTGAAAAGAAAAATGAAAATGGCAAAAAATATTGGTCATATGGAGGCGATTACGGACCAAAAGATGTTCCTTCGGATGAAAACTTCTGTCACAATGGACTTGTATTCCCCGATCGTAAGCCTCATCCAGCATTGGAAGAAGTTAAAAAAGTATATCAACCAATATATTTTAAAGAGGTTTCATTGCAGAATGGTTTAGTTGAAATAATAAACCATAATCAATTTACAAATTTCAATCAGTATGAGTTGTATTTTGAAATGATGGAGAATGGTAAGAAGATATTCACCGGCAAACCAGCAACATATAATGTAGAACCATCTTCTCAAAAAACAATAAACATTAATCTGCCAAAGCTTACAATAAAAGATGGTTGCGAATATTTTATCAACTTATATGCTATATCTAAAACCGGAACAGAAATGGTTCCAAAGGGACATATTGTTGCATCTGAACAATTCAAATTTGCCGGAAATGAGCCGGGCTTAAAAGAACACTGGTCAGAGGGAACTATCAATTTTAAAGATGGCGAAAAAGAAATCATTGCTGAAGGAAACATGTTTTCAATCAGTATAGACAAACAAACAGGTTTTATCAATTCATATAAGAAGGATGGTAATGAAATGTTCTTAATGCCTTTAGAACCATATTTCTGGCGAGCCCCTACCGATAATGATTTTGGTAATGGAATGCAGGTAAGGTGTAAAGACTGGAGAACAATGCATAAAGAACTTTCAATCAAAAACATGAAAGTTAATCAACAATATAACAACCAGGTTAATGTTGAAATAGATTACGTGATAAGTAAATTCAGAAGTCCAGCCAGCATTAAATATCAGATTTACTCTGACGGAACAATATTCGTTAGCAGCAGTTTTGATTTCTCTAAAAAAGGACAGCCGGAGATTCCAAGAATTGGATTTCGTACAAGAATTCCTGTTACAATGAATAAGATGGCCTATTACGGAAAGGGTCCCCATGAAAACTATATAGACAGAAACCGTTCGGCTTTCATTGGTATTTATAATCAAAATGTTTCTGATATGTTTACTCCATATTCACGACCTCAGGAATGTGGCAACAGAACCGAAGTCAGATGGGCTGAGCTAATGTCCGATAATGGACTTGGCTTCAAACTTACTTCAGCAAAACCTTTTGAAACTTCAGCATTGAATTACAGTACTGAAGATTTGGATGACGGTCTGAAGAAAAACCAAAGACATCCAGCTGATCTTTCAAATCAGAACTATACTGAGTGGCACTTTGATTTGATACAAATGGGATTAGGCGGTGATAATAGCTGGGGAGCATATCCTCATCCTGAATATATGATTCCGGGAGGTGTTTATAAATTTGAATTTAAAATAGAACCAATAAAAAAGTAAAGTTTATAGAAACAAAAAAGCGACTTAATTGAGTCGCTTTTTTT
>CAYUEI010000002.1:34670-43415 GCA_964443445.1 uncultured Prolixibacteraceae bacterium
CTTTTTTTCTATTCTACCTCATCTGACTTCGAATACTGTTTACCCCCTGATCTGCTGTCATATTTCCATTAGCTACATCAATAGCATGGAAATTAATATGTCGCTGATTTCCACCGAAAAGGTCTTTGGCAAGAACAATATCTGCCAACCGATTGTCATATTTTTTAATCATATGCTTCGATAAATTTCCAAAAGCATCAGTTCCGAATTCATTAACAGAAATTCTGCTATTCAAACCTGTAGGGCATTTTGAGTATTGCTCCCACTTCTCAGCAATATCAACTGTACTCATATATTTCATAAACCTTATAGCAGCTTCCTTGTTTTTTGCTTTTTTAGGAATTGCAAAGATTGCATTATAAGTACCAGCGTAAGCCTGAGCTTTTTTTCCCGGCATTGAAGGAAACTCACATGGTCTCATCAGCTTTTCTCCTTCAGGGTTTGATCTTTGCCAAAACATGGTAACCCAGGTAGAATGAAGATGAAATAATGCTTTGTCGTGTTTTAGTTCCCTGTCATTGGCATAAACATGGTATTGCTCAACCGGGTTATACTTTGATAATAATTCAAGTTTTTTATATACATTGGAAATAGCTGCAAGTTGCTCACCTGAACTACTCCTTCTGACATCACCAATTTCAGTCAAAATAATATGGCTTATAAGAAATTCAAGAGATTTATAATTTGTAGCACAAAAAGTAATCTTATCCGAATGCGACTGATTATATTGATGGACAATCCTGGCATATTCAATAAAGTCATCCATACTCATATCAATATCTTTCGCTTTAATCCCCAGTTTATTCTCCACTTCAGAACTAACAAAAAGCAGGTCCCAGGCACCTTCAATAAAAGCTCCGGGTGCAATATTTCCAAAGTTCCCAATATATTCAGGTGAATTTAAAACGTAATCTTTATGTGCATCTTTAAACCACTTTTCATTCTTAAAGTCAACCAGATGCTTTTCACCCCAGAAATCATCACCACTTACATTTGCTACATCTTCATAAAACCACTTATCACAAACAAAAATATCGAAAGGCCATCTGTCATCCTGAACCCAGCTAAGAATTGTATCGGCAACTCTTCTGAAAGGGTCGGCAGAACTGTCAATCTTAACCATCTGATATGGAAATAGCAATTCAACATCAATATCCTGATTAAGGAATTCAAACTCTCGAGCCATTTCACGGATTAATGTTTCTTTCCTGCCTTCATTGTACCACTGCCCAAGCCACCTTATTTTAACTTGTTGTAGATTTTGCTGATTAAGAATCTTTCCACTGCTAATCACCTCCTTTTCATCAGAAGAACATGACACAGACAAAACAGAAATTACAGCTATAAATAACAATATAAAGAAGTTGCGATGCATACTCATATAAATCAACATTTTCAACAAAAACAAAATAATAATATCTCCCCTTTGATAGCATTAAAACTTTCAGGGTTTTAAATTAATCAATTTTTTTTGATATGTACCAGTCAAAAATCAGTATGCTTATTTAGTACATGCATTTGCAGAATATTTGAAAGACAAAATTTTCAGGTATTAATTCTACTACATTAAATGAACCTCTAAAATTAAATTAAATTAATATTTTTATGCCCAACATTATAACACATTCAGAAGTTAAAAGCGACTGTTTAATTAAAATATCTAACTATGAATTTCAAAAAAATCGTTTTAATCATTCCCTTTATAATGAGTTTATCTTTATTCTCATTAAAAGTTTTTTCTCAGGATCCTGACTTCTACATATTCCTGTGTTTTGGTCAATCCAATATGGAAGGAAAAGGAACTATAGAACCCCAGGATAAACAAGTAGACAGCCGCTTCAAGGTAATGGAAGCAATCAACTGCCCAAATCTTAGCCGATCCAAAGGTAATTGGTACACTGCAGTTCCCCCACTAACAAGATGCAATACAGGTTTATCTCCTGTTGATTATTTTGGAAGGACAATGGTTGCCAACCTTCCTGAAAACATTAAAATCGGTATTATAAATGTATCAGTAGCAGGTTGCAAGATAGAGCTTTACGATAAAGATAATTATCTGACATATTCATCAAACGTAGAATCATGGATGAAGAACATTATCAATGAATATGGAGGAAACCCATACGGCCGGCTTGTTGAATTGGCTCAATTAGCGAAAAAAGATGGAGTAATAAAAGGAATTTTACTTCATCAGGGAGAATCTAATGTAGGTGATAGCCAATGGCCTGCAAAAGTCAAGAAAATATACGAGAATCTGATTACTGATCTTTCACTAAATCCGGATTCTATACCCCTATTGGCAGGTGAAGTTGTAAATGCTGACCAGGGTGGTATTTGTGCCGGTGCCAATACTATGATTGCTAAGCTTCCGCAAATTATTCCAAATTCACATGTAATTTCTTCTAAAGGATGCACTGATGAAACAGATAACCTGCACTTTAATTCAGCCGGTTACAGGGAATTTGGCAAAAGATACGGTGAAAAAATGCTTTCCATATTAGGATACGAAGTGTCTGAACCCGAAGAGCCCGAAGAGCCAAGCGATAAAGGAACTGAATCTTTCTATTTTGAACCCGAATGTGCTTCAATTGGTGATGACTGGGAAATTAAACCAGATTCCAAAGCTTCAAACGGTTCTTACATAATTGTAAAATCAGGAACTCAAAGTCTTGCAGAATCAGCAGGTGAAGAAGGTAAAATTACAATTCCATTCACAACTTCAAAAGATTCAACATATTATGTATTTGGAAGGCTCAACTGCCCAACTGCTGATGATGATTCATACTGGGTCAGTATGGATAACGGATCATTTTCAATGTGCAACGGTCTTGCTACCAGCGGATGGCAATGGCTTACTCTCAATAATTATGTACTAACAACTGGCAATCACACTTTAACGATTACCTACAGGGAAGATGGAGCTAAGATGGATAAAATTTGTATTTCAAACTATTCAGTTGCTCCATTGGAAAAAGGTGATGAAGCTGAAAATATTTGTGTACCTGATACTTCAACTTTAAGCAATGGACTTAATGAAAACCAAAACGGATATTTATTAGAACAAAATTATCCAAACCCTGCTTCCAGGGCTGCAAGTATCTCATTTTATATTCCTAATGACACGTATGTTTCACTAAAAGTTTACAATATCCTTGGTGTTGAAATAAAAGAACTTGCCGGAAAAAATTATTCCAGAGGTAAGCATAACTTATTATTTGAAACAAACTATCTATCTGATGGATTATATTTCTATTCTTTAAAAGCTGATAATTATACTTCTTCCAAAAAGTTTATTATAAAAACTGAATAAAAGAAGTTACTTGGAAATAAAGAAATAGTAAGGGCTTATAACTTAATTCATTTTAATTATAAGCCTCTTTTATTAATGACTTATATCTGGAAAGAATGTTTTTTCTTTTGTGTTTAAGAGTCTGAGAAAGAAGTCCATTTTCAACAGTCCATGAATCAGCTGAGAAGAAACATTTCTTAATTCTTTCATAATCTGAAAGGTTTTTATTTATAGCAGAAACCTCTTTATTAAGTAGTTCTGCTACCTTTTTATTTTTCAACAGGTCAATATTGTCAACTTCAGTATCAATATTATTCTTCCTACACCATTGACGAATTTCTTCCATATCAGGAAGGATGATTGCTGAAGCAAAGCTTTCATTCTCTCCAAATACAATGCAATTTGAAATTAATGAGGATCCTCTTAGTTTGTTTTCAACTACCTGTGGTGCTATATATTTACCGGAAGAAAGTTTAAATATTTCTTTCTTACGGTCGGTAATCATAAGATATCTACCATCTTGAAGGTAGCCAATGTCTCCGGTATGAAGCCAACCTTCAGAATCAATTATTTCCCGTGTTGCCTTTTCGTCCTTATAATAACCTTTCATTACATGAGATCCGCGAACAAGTATTTCTCCATCTTCAGCAAATTTAAGTTCCGCGTCATCTATTGGTTCACCATTTGTTCCTAAAACATTATTAGCCGGAGAATTAACAGAAATAACAGGCGATGTTTCCGTCATGCCATATCCCTGATAAATATGAAGTTTCGCAGCAGTAAATAAACGTATTATGTTTGGATTAATGGCTGCTCCGCCAGTAACTACCCACATTTCATGACCTCCAAAAGCAGCTCTCCATTTACTGTAAACCAGCTTGTCAAAAAGCCTGTGAAGAAATTTATATAAGAAATTCCTGTTTGAGTTATCATAGTTATTAGCAAAACGTAAAGCCCGCTCATATATTAATTTTTTAATGCCTGTCAGGTTTTTACCGGCATTTTCAAACTTTGAATACATCATTTCCAAAACCCTTGGAACAGCACAAAATCCATCGCCATGTATACTTGCAATGTCTCTTTGTACTGTTGATAAATTTTCAGCATAATATGTGCTTATACCCAACTGCTGGAACTCATAATTCATAGTTCTCTCATAAGCATGGCACAAAGGAAGGAAACTAAGCATCTTATGCTGAGGCCCTTCTGTCTGACGTCGAGCATGTGCATATGAATCAAAGGTCAGATTTCGATGAGTAAGCATTACCCCCTTTGATAGTCCCGTAGTACCTGATGTATAAATAATTGTTGCTACATCATCCGGAGATATTTCTTTTTTATTCTTTTCAATTACCTCATCAAAGAATTTACGGCTGTTTTTACCTAATTCAATCAAATCCTCAAAGCAGAAAATATCGTCACATTTATCAATTGTCATTACCTCTACTTCATGATCCATTTTTGCAATTACCGGACTAAGCTTTTCGTATAAGAATTTATTACCAAGAACTATTAATTTCGAGTCGCTATGATTAAAAACATGCAAAAATTCATCCATCCCAAGAGTTTGGTATACCGGCACCATTATAAGTCTGGAAAGAGTACAACCCATGTCTAAAAAATTCCATTCCGGTCTGTTATTACATACGACAATAACCTTTTCTTCAGGCTTATATCCTTTTGCCAACAAACCCGATGCTACATTCCATGAAGCTTCAATATACTCATCGACACTACACTTCTTCCATGTGCCGTTTATACACTGAGCAAAAATATCGTCTTTTGGAAACTGAGTTTTTAGAATATCCAGATATTCAAAAGTTCTTGTTGGAATCATCACATTAAAAATTTGATTATTATCGAAGGTTTAGTATTCTTATCAATAAAAGTCAGCAATTTATGAAATTTTAAGAATAATTTTGAAAAGATTATAAAAATTCCCTGACTAAAGAATTATGCTAAAAGAATAAGACGACAACCTGTCATTCTTATAATTTAATCAACTCACTAGGCTGGTGTCTTGAGGTGCAAATTATTCTGTACTTTTCTGATAACTCTGAAAATGTTTCCACAGCAATTTCAGGTTTATTATTTTCTCCTGAAAGATGAGAAAGAAAAATTGTCTTCAAACGCCCGTTTACATTTTCATTCACAAGATTATAAGCCTGAACATTAGATAAATGACCATGATCTGATGCAATTCTTTTTTTCAATGGCCATGTGTAATTACCCTCCCAAAGCATCTTTTCATCATAATTGGTTTCAAGGAAAAGAATATCACTTTCTTTAAGATGATCAGTCACATTATTACACGGAACGCCAATATCAGTCATTACACTTACGCTGACATCTTCAATTTCAACTCTGAAACTACAGGGTTCTGCTGAATCATGATTCTTTGAAAAAGCATGAATAGTGAAAGCCCCAAAAGGAAATGACTGACCGGTTTGTACAAAACTATAAAGCCTGGGTCTATGGTCGTGCGATGCATTATAATATGTTCCAGGAGTAAAAAAACCCCGAATATTATGCTTGTTGCAAAACACTTTAGTGCCGCAAATATGATCAACATGTTCATGAGTAATAAAAACTGCCTTAACTTTCAGAGGATCCAAACCAACAGCGGCCATTCTGAGTAGAATTTGTTTACAGTTTATTCCTGCATCAATCAGAATTGCCTCATTCTCATTGCCAATATAGTAACAGTTCCCATTACTACCTGAAGCCAGTGCACAAATTTCAACCATATAAAATTTTTCAGCAAAGTAAATAGAAAAGTTCTAAGCAAACAAAACAAGTTTTTAACATCGGAATGATTGTAAACTAATTTGTAAGTTTGTGGCGTTATATGTAAAAAAACAAACAATGTATTCTCAAAAAGGAATCAAATATTTATTAAGAATATTTTTCATATTATTGGCAATCAGCTCATGCACTGCCGATCCTTGTGAATATCCCGATGGAGTAAGAACCAATATCGGTTTTTATTCAAATGATGGAAGAACACTTCAGGACACTCTAATCGATTCTTTGAAGGTTTACCTTTTAAATGATTCTTTAACTGTATTTTATGATGGTAAGAGTAAAAAAATAAACAATATAGCATTACCGCTTTCTATGATTTCTGACACTTCATCTTTTATAATGGAATTTGACTCAGGGATTAAGGATACACTAACTTTCGTTTACACTCAATATTTAAAACTCGTATCCCATGAATGTGGTTTTGTAAATTGCTATAACATAACCAATTACAAAGTATCTAATAATCTGATAGATTCACTTTGGATTAGAAAAGATCTTGTTGAATATGGAAATGAAGAAAATATTAAAATATATTTTTAGCCTTTTTATTTTATTGGCTTTTCATTTTTCCGAAGTCAAAGCTCAGGAAAAGGAATGGAATGGTATAAGCATTGGATGTGACCTGTCAAAGTTTGTTATGCCCTTTATTGATACGACCCGTTTTGGATGGGAAGTGTCCGGAGACTTTGAAATTGTGAAGGACATATTTCTCGTTGCAGAAGTTGGCTCACAGTCAACTAACTTCACAAACAAAGGATACACTTATGCTTCTGATGGAGTATATACGCGTTTGGGAGCCGATTATAATTTCATGAAACATATAGATACTGAAAGTGAAGATAAAATGTTTGTGGGCATTAGATATGGTTTTACAACCTTTGCTCATCAAGCTTCCAACATTAGCATTGTTGATCCTTATTGGGGCGATTTCAGGGGTGGCCAAACTGCAAGTTCATGGTTAGGCGCCAATTGGCTTGAAATTGGAGCAGGAATAAGGGCAAGGATATTCAATAATTTTTATCTTGGATGGTCGGCAAGGATAAGGATAAAGTTAGGTGTTACAAATGATGATGTAATGCAACCATTCAGTATTCCCGGATACGGTCAGCCCTGGAGTAATACAGCAGCGGGTATAAATTATTCGATATATTATAAGATCCCTGTTTACAAAAGGCCTAAAAAATAAGAAAGCCTCTTACGAGGCTTCAAATCATCAGATTGCCATAAAATTCGTTCCGATAAACTCTGAAAGGAAAGGGTGTTCATTATGAATCTTCTGAGAGACATAAGTCCTTATATCCAGAGCAGCATCGATAGAACTGTTAACTTCATCGTCATATAAGAAGAAATCTTCATTGTATCTTTTAGATTCTTCTGCAAAGCATTTAATTTTAAATATTCTATCGTAGAATTTCATAAATTCAGGGTCATATTGAAGAATTTCCCGAACCATAACATGAAAATTCGTAGTATAGATAAATCTTGATGTCAGAAAGCATTTATATGCCTCCAGATATCTTTTAATAGCTTTACTACAACTTCGAGCAGCATCACTTTGGTCTTCATCCTGCCTCATCAAAAACTTAGATTTGGCTTCCTTCAGGTAAAAATCACCGTCTGATAATAGTTGTAAAATTTTATCTCTCATGGTCAGGCTAATTAATTTCTAATAATATCTAGTATATAAAGTTAATTAATATTTGCTTTTTATCACATGTTTTCAAACGGTTTTTTTTATGACTTTTATTATCTTTTCGATTAAAAGAAATATATTCAACCTAAATAGAAGTTTTTTGATTATAAAAACGGGAATCTTCTTACATAGGCTGATGTGTAAAAAGCTTATTGAATAAATCATTACAATGAGTTTGTCCGGCGTTTTGAAGAATAAATGTCATACTCCAAATTCTCTATAAAAAATGTCTTTTTTTCCCTCTTAAATAGGCACCTCCTCCGTACCTCCTCCGTACCTCGTCCGTATCAAACACCATAAGGAATCTTTCTTATGGTGTTTGATACGGACGAGGTACGGAGGAGGTACGGATGGAGTAGGTTAATTGCAGGTTTAATTTCAATTTAAAAACTAGAAATTTTAAATAGATATAACTGCTTGCTCTTAATCTTTTTCCTATTTTTGCCCCCTAATTGTTAAATCCCTATAAGTCACTTAAAAATGGATTATAATTTTACTGAGTTTGAGAAAAAATGGCAGGAATACTGGCTTGAAAATAAAATTTTTGCAAGTGAGGCCGACATGTCAAAACCAAAATTCTATTGTCTTGATATGTTTCCTTATCCATCTGGAGCAGGTTTGCATGTAGGTCATCCTGAAGGATATACTGCAACTGATATAATATGCCGCTATAAAAGGGCTAAGGGTTTTAACGTGTTACATCCTATGGGTTGGGATGCATTTGGACTGCCTGCCGAGCAATATGCTATTCAAACGGGCACCCACCCTGCAATAACAACTCAAAAGAATTGCGATACTTTCAGGCGTCAGATACAATCACTTGGATTGAGTTATGACTGGGACAGGGAAATAAACACTACTGATCCTGGTTACTTCAAATGGACTCAATGGATATTTATCCGCCTGTATAATACATGGTTTGATAAAGATTTACAAAAGGGAAGACCAATAAATGAAT
>CAYUEI010000003.1:0-43071 GCA_964443445.1 uncultured Prolixibacteraceae bacterium
CGGAAACACCCCTTTCCCCCTCAGATATTCAATTATCCTTTCGACGTTTTCTTCATTACCCGGAGTGCATATAAGAGCCGGATTAGCAGGTATTTCATATAAAGCATCTTTCCCCGGGAGGTTGTCAATCAGTCCTTTGTCAAACAAGTTGTATAGGTCGGGACTGTTTGTCATGCAGAATCCGGGGTCAGCATCCATATAAACGAGATGAAATCTTTCGATACCGATTAAGTTGGCCACCTGATTTCTTATATTTTCATCGGGAGAGATAAAGGAGCATATAGTGATGATTCCCTGGTCGTTAAGGATTCGGCAGATATGGGCCACCCTTCTAAGGTGTTCAACCCTGTCGGCCGGTGAATGGTCGAGTTCCCGGGAAAGGCCTGATCTGACAGTACTGCCATCGAGCAATACAACATTGGCACCAATATCAAAAAGTTCTTTTTCAAGGAGGTAGGCCAGTACATTCTTGCCTGATCCATGAAGACCTGTTATCCAGATTGTTTCGCCCTTTTGATTAAACCTTTCGCGTCGTTCCTTATCGGTAATCAGGCATTGACCATTTTCAACCTTTTGATGTATTTCAGAATCAGCTATAACGGTTGATAATCGTGAAGCAGATTTGTCGGTGATCATTCCTGCTGCACAGGTATTGTGAGTAACAGGGTCAATCAGGATGAAAGAACCTGTGATCCTGTTTTTAGAGTACAAGTCGAAAAACAAAGGTTTAACGCTGGTAATGTCAACCTTACCAATGTCGTTAAGTTCAAAAATATTACTTCCTGATTTCTGTAAAGTGTTTATGTCAATCTTATATACGATATTTTCGATACGGGCACGGGTAAGGTTAGTGTTGTTTTTGATATAATACTGAACACCTTTTTCCATAGGCTTTTCATCCATCCAGACAAGGTTTGCTTCAAAATGTCGTTCTATATGTGGCAGGTTATCAGGGTGGACAAGCATTTCGCCTCGTGAAATATCAATTTCATCTTCAGTAGTTATGGTAACTGATTCGGCAGGACCGGCACTATCAGGTTCTCCGTCATAAGTAACAATAGATTTGACCACTGACGTTTTCATTGACGGGATGACTGTAATAGAGTCGCCCTTTGAAATTATACCTGAAGCTATCTTTCCGGCAAAGCCTCTGAAGTTATTACCGGGGCGGTTGACATATTGAACAGGAAAGCGTAAATCCTCATAATTACGGTCGCTGGTAACATGAACTGTTTCAAGGAATTCAAGGAGGCTTTTACCGTGATACCATTTCATCTTATCAGAGATCTCAATAATATTTTCTCCTTTTAGCGCACTTAGTGGTATGCACTCAACATCAGTGATGTTAATGCGAGAAATCAGCGATTTATATTCAGAGCATATATTGTTGAAGATATTGCTGTCGTAATTTACAAGGTCCATCTTGTTGACTGCCAGGACAACGTGTTTAATTCCAAGCAGGGAAACGATGAAAGTATGACGGCGTGTTTGGGTGAGCATGCCCTTTGTTGCATCGACAAGGATAATAGCAAGGTTGGCAGTTGAGGCACCTGTAGCCATGTTTCTGGTATATTGCTCATGTCCGGGGCAATCGGCTATTATAAACTTTCTTTTTTCAGTAGAGAAATACCTGTAAGCCACATCGATAGTTATGCCTTGTTCACGTTCAGCCCTCAGACCGTCGAGCAGGAGGGCATAATCGATGTCATCGCCTGCATGCCCTGTTCGCTTGCTGTCTTTTATGAGAGCAGAGAGGTGATCTTCATAAACCGATTTGCTTTCGAAGATAAGCCGGCCGATGAGGGTTGATTTACCATCATCAACAGATCCGGCGGTAAGGATTCTGAGAATAGAGCTTCGCTCTGTTGGTGCTGCGCCTGGTTGAAAGGCTTTATTGTTGTTATGGTGTGTGCTATTTTTTTTCGACATAGTTGATAAAGTGGTTTAATCGGGTTTCGAGTTCATTAATCGATTGACTGGAACGACTAATCTGACTTCCCGGTTCATATTTTTCACTATTTGGTAATTTTAAGCTAAGAAAATAAATATCGACAGATAATTGGAAAGATAATTGATATATCTCCAAATTTTTCAAACTTTTCATGTGGGGAACATTTTAAAATAAAATCCAAAATATAAAAAATAACACTCCCCTCCAAGTATCTCAACAAAAATGCGCAGCATTTTTCAACAGAGCGAAGCGATAACTTGGACGAAGCGAAGCTCTGAAAGAAATCTGCCCATTATAACAACAGATTGCTTCGTCGTTCCTCCTCGCAATGACGTAAGCAACAGCATCACAGCTCCTTAACAGAGCGAAGCGATAACGAGCGTAGCACCAACGGACGCAGTCCTAACAGAGCGAAGCGATAACGTGCGAAGCTCCAACAGGCGAAGCCTAAAAATACCCCTCCATCTTTTTTTGTTCCATACTGCCATCCTGATCGAAATCAATAACCCTGGTAGTTCGTTCCGAGACTCTGACAACCATCATCTCTTCAATGATCTTATCGATAGTATCTGCCTCCGATTCAATTGCACCTGTGAGAGGATAGCATCCCAGCGTTCTGAAGCGGACCATCTTCATTTCAGCCTTATCACGCAATTCCTGTGGCATACGTTCATCGTCGACAAGGATCATTGCTCCATCGATATTAACTACAGGCCGTTCTTTGGCGTAATAAAGCGGTACGATAGGAATGTTTTCCAGTTTAATATATTGCCATACATCGAGTTCTGTCCAGTTGGAAATTGGAAATACCCTGATTGATTCTCCTTTGTGAACCAAGGTGTTATAAATATCCCATATTTCGGGACGTTGATTCTTTGGGTCCCATTGATGAAAACTGTCGCGGAATGAAAAAATTCTTTCTTTGGCACGCGATTTTTCCTCATCACGGCGTGCACCTCCAAAGGCAGCATCAAATTTATACTTATCGAGAGCTTGCAGCAATGCACGGGTTTTCATAATGTCGGTGTGTACCTTACTGCCATGAATGAAGGGGTTAATGCCTTGTCTGACACCTTCTTCATTGAAATGAACAATCAAATCCCAATTATTTTGGAGGGTATAAGAGTCGCGGAATTCAATCATCTCTCTGAACTTCCATTGCGAGTCGATATGCATGAGAGGAAATGGAACCTTTCCGGGGTAGAAAGCCTTTTCTGCAAGACGGGCCATGACAGACGAGTCTTTTCCTATAGAATAAAGCATGACTGGATTTTGAAAGCCGGCAGCTACCTCGCGTATTATATGTATTGATTCCGATTCAAGTTCCTGAAGATGAGAAAGCATATTAATTATTTTATATTAAAGTAACTCAAGATTTCACTAACACATTTATCAACGTTCATTTTTGTTGTATCCACTATTATATCAGGACTTACAGGCTCTTCAAAGGGGGCAGATATTCCTGTAAAATCGGGGATAAGACCTGCTCGTGCTTTGGCATACAAGCCTTTGACATCACGTGCTTCACATATAGCCATGGGTGTATTTACAAATATTGAAGTAAATTTATTGCTGCCGATAATCTCCTTAATCATGCTACGAAGGTTTTCAGTTGGACTAACAAAAGAACAAAGGACAATAAACCCGTTTTCGGCAAACAGATTAGCGACTTCAGAAGCGCGGCGAAGATTTTCTCTACGGTCGGGCTCGCTGAAGCCCAAGTCTTTATTGAGTCCTTTTCTTAATACATCACCATCAAGCAAAAGAACTTTAAACCCTTTTTCGATCAACTTTTTCTCAAGAGCCAAAGCAATTGTTGTTTTCCCGGAGCCGGAAAGTCCGGTAAACCAAAGCACCGGATTTGTGCCAAGAGAAATAGAACTTTTGCCAAAGGAGTCTATTGTTTCATTCTGGTACATGGAAAAGAAAGGTTTATTAATTTATTGAATAATAAAACAAATGTATAAAATCCGGAGGATATTACAATCCCGTTATTGCTACGCTCTGTTGGTGCTACGCACGTTATCGCTTCGCTCTGTTGGAAAATGCTGCGCATTTTTGTTGATAGAGTTGGAGGGGAATTTTATTTTTGATATTTTGAATTTTATTTTAAAAATGTTCCCCATATGAAAAATCTGAAGGATTTGGAGATATATCAACTATCTTTCCAATTGGCAGTTGATATTTACTTTCTTAGTTTAAAATTGCCAAATAGTGAAAAATATGAAACGGGAAGTCAAATACGACGCTCAGTTCTCAATCCAGGTTTCTTGACACCATCCATCCTGATACCGGCTGGAATGAAATATGCGTACGACTTGACGATCTAGAAACCCGATTAAACCACTTTATCAACTATGTCGAGAAAAAATGGAAAACAACATAACATCAACGACGGCTTGCCGTCTAACAGAGCGAAGCGATAACGTACGGAGCACTAAAAATCAACAGATTGCTTCGTCGTTCCTCCTCGCAATGACCTAAACAGCAGCAGTACAGCTCCTTAACAGAGCGAAGCGATAACTTGCGCAGCGATAACGGACGAAGTCCTAACAACCACGAAGTGGTTCAACCTGCGCAGCACCAACGGACGAAGTCCTAACGTGCGAAGCACATTTACAACTTCCTCACCTCCCCAACCGGCACTTCCACCAGTACCGACAAGTTCAGCTGTACCACCTGAACAACAACTCTCTTAGACCCTTTAAACTGAACAAGCTTGCCTTGCATTCCAATAAGAGGACCGGCTATAACTTCAACTGGGTCTCCCTCTTTAAACAGCTCATGGGAAATTTCAATTGCATGACTCGACTGTCGCATCATCCTTTTGATAGTTTCAATCTGATCATCGGGGATAATAGCAGCTTTTCCTTCAAACCTTACGTAAGTGACAACACCCGGTGTGCGCAATACCAAATCGTATTCCTTCAGGGTGATATGAACAAAAATATATCCGGAAATAAGGGGTGTTTCTACCCACTTTTTCCTGTCACTCCATTGCCGTAGCTTACGCTGAAGGGGCAGATAAGCTTCAATGCCCTGAAATTCAAGTTCAAGCAGTACTTTCTTTTCAGCACGCGACTTAGTGTAAAGTGCATACCAGAATGATGGAAGTGTTGTAGCTGACATGGCGGTTTGTTGTTGGTAATAAGTTGATTTTATTTTCTATTGGCAAAATTAGAATTACTCATAGAAAAACAAAATTTATCAGACAAAGTTGATATTCAATGTTAACTTATTTTTCTTTTGCCCTTTTCCTTGAAATAGCCGTAACCATATCCATATCCTGTGCTACTGCCATATTTATATCCGTATCGTTTACGGTTGAACTTAATATCATTCATTACAATGCAAACATTTTCAATGTTATTCGATTTGAATTCGTCCATACTGTTGATCAGTCCCTGCCGATAGGAGTAACAATCGCGAACAACAAAAAGGATAACATCAGAAGAATGAAAAAGATGGTGAGAATCAGATACCGGAGATACAGGGGCTGAATCAAGGATTATATAATCGTAGTTTGACTTTAAAAGGTTGATAAATTCAACTGCTTTATAGTCGGCAATAAGCTCGGCAGGATTTGGTGGAATAATTCCTGATGTTATTATATCAAGGTTTGAAAGTTTAGTTTTTTGTATTATTTCTTCAAAAGAGTTTTGGTTTATAAGATAATTAGTTACGCCAATATTCCTGTTAAGGTTAAAACGTTGGGCAAGCTGAGGACGCCTGAGGTCGAAGCCTGCAAGTACAGTTTTTTTACCTGTAAGTGAATATGCCAGAGCCAGATTAATTGCAATATGCGATTTGCCTTCGCCGGGAATTGAAGATGTAACCAGTATGACCGGATTTCTTTTGTCCTTGATCATAAATTGAAGTTTTGTTCTGACTATTCTGAAAGCCTCTGCATTAGGGGAGTCGGGCATTAAAAACACATCATTTTCAGAATAATCATCAGAGTTGGGTATATAACCGATAATTGGTTTTTGGGTTATTTGTTTAATGTGATCTGGCGAATCAACTTTAGTATTAAAAAATTCTTTAATGGCAATTATTGAAGCAGGTATTATCAATCCTATAAAAAGAGCAATCAAGTAATTGATCATAACTTTTGGTTTGATAGGTTTGTAATTTATTCTTGCAAAATCAATGACTTCATTTTCCGGAGTGTTTGAAGCTTTTGCAATTTGTACTTCAGCCTTACGCTCAAGCAAATAAGTATAAAGGTTATCGGTAAGGGCAAAGCGTCTTTTGATGTTGAACAATTCTCTTTCTGATCCTGGGAGTTTACTGATAATTCTATTCATCCCTTTAATTCTTTCATTCAATTCATTCACTGCAATATCGACACCGGCAACAAGGTTTAAGGCATTCTCCCTGATGTTCTTACGGGCATTTATGATCCTTGAATCAAGAGTTTTCAAAGGGCCAAAGTCAGCTCCCTTTTTTAAATTGATGAGAGATGATTTTTCGGATGACAACTGATTGATTTCCAATATAAGTTTATTAAGCAGGGGGTCTTCCACTCCCATTGCAGAAGGGGCTAATACTGATTCTATATCGTTGTTGTTTTCTTCAATATATTTAAGAATATATTGGTAATAATTTTTTTGCATTTCAAGCTCCATCTTTTGATTTTCATAAATTTGAAGCTGCTGGAAAATCTGCTCGGAATGAGAGGAAAGGTCCATCACCTTATTTTGTAATCTGAAGTTCTGAAGAGCTTCTTCAGCATTATTAAGCGACAGGGATATCGTATCGAGTTGCTTATCAATAAACCGTATAGTGTTTTCAGCAAATTCATTCTTTTTCTCAAGACTACGGTTTGAATACATGTAAGTAAGTTTATTGATGAAGTCGACTGCTTTTGCAGGGTCTGAATCATTTAGGGAGATACTTATCATTGAAGAGCCTTTTGTAATTGGTTCTATTGACATTTTTGCCTGATATGACAAGGTCAGATAATCGGGGGAGTTGAAGGAAAATGAATACTTATTTTTGTTCTTATCAGGGGAGTAGTCCTTTTTGATAAAGATTTGGAACTCACACAAAGAGGTTCTAATTCTCTCTCCGGAAGTTATTTGTTTGTCAATTTTGAATTCATGATACTTTTCATCGTAGAAATCTTTATCGTATCTGTACAAAAGTGTTTTATCTTTTTCAGCCCAAACATGTATAATTCCTTTCTCATCTATTTCAACTTCAAATATTACCCCAATAGGCTGATAGTGAGATTTGCTGAATTTGACTTCAAAAGGAGCCTTTTTATAAATTTCCCGGCTTATGAACCTGTCATTTTGAAAATACGAAACGTAAAAATCAAGAGCCTCAATAGTGCTTCGAACCTGACTGTACGATTTAAGAATGATTGTTTGGTTTTCAAAGTTTTGCAGACTTGGAAACATGCCAAATCCTGAAGTGATGTCCATTCCTGCGCTTGCAGCCCTTGTCCACGGTGAATCCTTGGCGTTATCTTCAATTAGTACAGTTGTTGAAGTGCAGTAAGTTCTGTCAGAATACATGTTAAAAATAAAGGCAAAAAAAAGAGTTAACACTACTGATAGTGCAAACCAGTGGCTGTTAATCCAAAAATAGTTGAATAACTTTCTCAGGTCAATTGTTTCATCATCATTGTCTAAATTATTGCTTTTCAGGTTTGGGTTCATATTTTTAAAAATAAAAGATTAATCAGTTAAAGGAGTATGAAATTGCATTGTACAAAAGAACTGCTGTGTTAATAGTGGTCAGTATAGCCGAAAAGGGGAGGCTCTTGCTTCCCCAGATCATATTTCTGGGCTCGGCATAAATGATATCTCCGGGTTTTAAATAGAAATATTCATTTGAGATTATCTCTTTAGAAGTAAAATCAATTTTTTTAACAATCTTCCCTTTAGGGGTGTTTCTTAAGATGGTAACTTTGTGGAAATTGGCGTAGTCGGTGAAATCATTTCCAAAACCAATAGCTTCATAAATAGTCAAATAATCTCTTGTAAATCTGTATGTGCCGGGATTATTGAACTCGCCAAGAAGGGTAAAGCTTCTGTTTACAGGTTTGACAACTACTGAAAAGTGTATCAGGTGTTTGGATACAGAATCTTCAATCATTTTTCTAACTTCTTCAACAGTGAGGCCCGAAACTTTAAGGTATCCAAGGTAAGGGATTTCAATATTTCCATCTACATTAATTTTATAACTATCCAATTCAGTTGAAGTTTCATTATATTGTTGATTATCTTCGGGGTTTAAATTGAATAATTGAGACATCTGATCGTTGGAGATGATTTTAATGTAAAGGTTATCATCAGGCTGAAGTCGATAAGGTTCAGGATTTTGTGCTGAAATTATAGTTTGGTCGTCGATGTCCTGTAAATAAACAATATCGCGGAGAGGAACGCAGGAGTGAAGAATAAAAAGGGATATTAGAAAATATCCCTTTAAAGCTACCTTTAAAAATCGAACTATGGGGAATAGTTTTTTCATAATTATGGAATTGATGGTTCGATTTTACAAGTATATTGCTAAACAAAAAAATAAATTAAATATTAAGTGTTTTAAATTTTATGAATACTGTGATTTTGTCAGATAAAAATACAAATCCTTTGATAAAGGGATTTTGGAATTTTTAAAGTATGTTACGAAAGATAATTCATGTTGATATGGATGCTTTTTTTGCATCGGTAGAGCAGAGAGACAACCCCGCTTTGCGTGGTAAACCTGTTGCTGTTGGTGGATCAACAAAGAGGGGGGTAATTGCAGCTGCGAGCTATGAAGCAAGGAAGTATGGTGTTCATTCTGCGATGCCCACATCAACAGCGATGGCTCGTTGTCCGGGCTTGATTTTAGTGAAGCCCAACGGACATGCGTATACTGAAGCATCGCACATAATACAGTCTATATTCTTTGATTACACCGATTTGGTAGAGCCATTATCATTGGATGAAGCATTTCTGGATGTTACATTTCATAAATCTGGTCCCGATTCTGCAACACTGATAGCCAGAGAAATAAAGGAAAGAATAAAGAGTGAAACACAATTAACTGCATCGGCAGGGGTTTCATACAACAAATTTTTAGCTAAAATTGCATCCGATTATAAAAAGCCTGATGGTTTGTTTGTCATTCCTCCTGAAGATGCAATTGCATTTATAGAAACGCTTAAGATTGACGATTTCTTTGGAGTAGGTAAGGTTGCTGCACAAAGGTTTCATGACTTGGGAATATTTACGGGCAGTGACTTGAAGAAAATATCAAAAAACGATCTGGTAAGCTGGTTTGGGAAAGCAGGGTCTTATTATTACAACATTGTAAGGGGTATAGATAACAGGGAAGTGAAACCGGCAACAGAGAACAAGTCGATAGGAGCTGAACAAACATTTGAAAAAGATACAACAAACACTGATGAGTTGTTGTCACGGTTGAAGGCAATCATTGATAGGGCATGGCGAAGAGTAGAACGGCATGAAGCAGAAGGGAGGACGGTGACAGTTAAGATAAAATTCTTTGATTTTGAGGTTATAACTCGTAGCAGAACTTTGGAAAAGTATATAAATTCAAAAGATAAATTTGTACAGGAAGCGATTGATATTTTCATGAGTGAGACCCCTTTTAAAAAGCCGGTTCGCCTTTTAGGGGCAACACTTTCAAATATAAAAGGTGATGATGTGAGTCCTGTTCAAACAGAAATTGATTTTTAAAAAAGAAGTATGGAAGAAAAAATTTATCAGCTTGTAGCAGCTAAAACCGGAATTTCCCTGGTTCAGGTAAAGAATACAATACTCTTGCTGAAAGACGGGGCAACAATACCCTTTATTTCAAGGTACAGGAAAGAAGTAACAGGTAGTCTTGATGAAGTGAAGATTGCTGAAATTCAAAAGGAATATAATTATTTCACTGAGCTTGATAAGAGGAAGCAGACTGTACTAAAGACTATTGAAGAGCAGGGAGCATTAACACCTGAACTCAGAAAGCAAATTGAAGAGACATACGATTCGTCGGTGCTTGAAGATATTTATCTTCCATATAAACCCAAAAAGAGGACACGAGCAACAATTGCAAGGGAAAAAGGACTTGAACCACTGGCAAAGATAATTATGGGTCAGTTTGAATGGAACATTTTAAAGAAGGCTGCTGAATTTGTTGGTAAGGATGTAAAGGATAGCGAAGAAGCACTTGCCGGAGCAAGAGATATAATAGCAGAGTGGATAAGTGAAAACCAAAGAGCAAGGGACATTGTAAGGAATATTTTCAAAAGGGAAGCATTAATTGAATCAAAGGTTATAAAGAACAAAGAGCAGGATGCTCAGAAATACCGTGATTATTTTAACTGGTCGGAACCATTGTCAAGGTGCCCGTCACACCGGTTTCTTGCAATAAAGAGAGCTGAAAAAGAAGAATTTGTAAAGGTTTCAGTTTCTATTGAAGAGGAAAAAGCAACAGAAAAGCTTGACAGTATATTTTTAAGAGGCAGTACATCGTGTACTGATCAGGTAAAGATGGCAATACGCGACAGCTATAAAAGGCTGATTGCACCATCGATGGAAACAGAGTTTACACAGATAACAAAAGAAAAGGCTGATTTAGAAGCAATAAGGGTATTTGGGGAAAACCTAAGACAATTACTGCTTGCACCTCCGCTTGGACAAAAAAGAGTTTTGGCAATAGACCCCGGATACAGGACAGGCTGTAAGATAGTGTGTATTGATGAACAGGGAAATCTGCTTCACAATGAAACGATATTTCCACACCCACCACAAAGGGAAGTTAAAGATTCGGCCAAAAAGCTTGTGTCGCTTGTTAATGCCTATAAGATAGATGCCATTGCAGTTGGAAACGGCACTGCCGGAAGGGAAACAGAACAGTTTATCAAGTACATACGTTTTGACAGAGAATTAACTGTATTTTCAGTTAATGAAGACGGTGCTTCCATATATTCAGCTTCGAAGATAGCACGGGAAGAATTTCCTTCCTATGATGTAACTGTCAGAGGAGCAGTGTCGATAGGCCGCCGTTTGATGGACCCGCTGGCTGAGCTGGTGAAGATAGAACCAAAATCAATTGGCGTTGGTCAGTATCAGCATGATGTAGATCAAAAGTTGCTTCAGCAGGACCTTGACAGGATAGTAGAATCGTGTGTAAATCTTGTTGGGGTGAATGTCAATACTGCCAGCAAACACTTATTGACATATATTTCAGGACTTGGGCCTCAGTTAGCGCAAAATATTGTTGATTTCAGAAAGGAGATTGGCGGGTTCAAATCAAGGAAGCAACTGATGGAAGTACCACGAATGGGCGCAAAAGCATTTGAACAATCAGCTGGCTTTTTAAGAATACCGGGAGCTGAAAATCCTTTAGACAATTCTGCTGTTCACCCTGAATCGTATAACATTGTTAAAAAAATGGCTAATGATCTGGGATGTGGGGTCGATAGTCTAATCAACTCAGAAAAACTGGTATCACAAATAGAACTTAAAAACTATATGACAGAAAAAGTCGGGATGCCAACTTTGAATGACATATTGAAAGAGCTGGTTAAACCGGGCAGAGATCCCAGAGAAAAGATCAGGGTGCTTGAATTTGATGAGAATATAAAAACAATTGAAGATTTACATCCGGGAATGGAATTGACGGGGATAATAACCAATATTACCAGGTTTGGGGCATTTTGCGATATAGGGATAAAAGAAAACGGTTTGATACATGTGTCGCAGATGACTGAAAAATATACAGATGATCCCGGTAAAGTTGTAAAACTCAACCAGCATGTTAAAGTTAAAGTTCTGGAAGTAGATATAATGAGAAAAAGGATTCAGCTTTCCATGAAAGATTCTAAGCAACAGGGTTGAGATCTTTCCAGAGTTCGCTGAGCATCTTTTGAACTAAAGTCCAGTTTTCAATTTCATCCTGAAGGGCTTTTCTGCCCTTTTTGTTGATGGCATAGTATTTCCGGTGGCGGCCATTTTCGGCCATCTTCCAAAGAGACTTAATAAGTCCGTTTTTTTCAAGTTTATGGAGTACCGGATATAGACTACCTTCTTTCCACTCAATTTGATTGCCGGAAAGGTCCTTGACGTTCTGCATGATCTCGTATCCGTATGTTTCTCCCTTATCAAGGATTGATAGAATAATAGGTATGGCAGATGCACCCACCAGTTCTTTAGATATTTTTCCCATAGCTGCCGGTTATTTATGTAGGATGTTAGTTTTAAAGTGAATAGTAAAGATAATAATCTTAATGATATTCAATAGCAGATAATGAAAAAAATAGATATGTGAAAATTATTTTCCCCAACAAATCAGTTAGGAAAAAGGCATAATAAGCAAAAACAAACCGAAATTCTGTTAATTCACTCCGAATTCTTCGTCGTATAAATCTTCTTGATTATCAAATTCTTCTTCAAGAAAATCTTCAGCTTCACCAATCAGCTGTTCTACCAATACTTCATTTGCAGGTTGATCATCAATCCAGTGTATAACTTGATTTGACCAGAAATCATCAACATCACTTTCGACAATAAAGCGGGGAAACTCAGTGTGAACTACATAAATTGAATCAGGTTTTTCCTGAGAATTGTCGGCTAGAAGAAACTTTGGCAACATTTTATAAAGTTTAGAATTTCAGCAAAATTAATCCATTTATGCTAATAATCAATGAAGTTTATAAATAACGTTAAATTCAGGTACTTTATTTAACACTAGTTTTAATAATATTCTTAATCATAAGACCTTTGATAATTATTTCTGCTATTTCTTCACTGGTAAATTTTTCCTGATTAATGACCAGATCAAAATCTTCAGTCTTTACTTTTTCCCCTTTTATTGATTTGCGAAAGCTGGCTCTGTCTTTTTCGATTTCTTCAATAAAATCAATAGCTTCAATTCTGTTCATATTTTTTTCACCCATGCACCTTTTAATTCTCCATTCTAGAGGGGCATGAATTCTTACATTTAAAGAGTCTTCAATGTCATTGCAGATGATATTTGAACCACGACCGATAATTATCTTATAGCCTTCAACAGCAAAGCGATGGATAGTGTTTATAACTGTTCTTCTCATCTTATATTCAAGATTATAATCAGAAGAGAGGAATGCATTTATGATGTCATCGAAAATATTGTGGTTTCTGGCCTTGAAAATAGTTTTTACTCTATCGGGGTGTAGCTTCAGTTCTTCTGCCGATTCGTGTAATATTTCCTTACTTATGACCTTCCATTTGTTTTCCCCGCAAATATCATTAAGCTTTGAGGTAAGTATCTTGGCAATTTGTTGTACAGAGCATCCTGCGACCCTTGATATTGTGATAACAGGACCTGCTTTCCTGTGGATACCCGGGAGATTTATTTCGCTTAACCGCCTGGATAAATATTCGTTAAATACGTCATTCATAAAATCTTTTTAATACAATTTACAAAAAAAAAAGGAGAAACAGAAGAGAGGTAGTTCACTCCAAACTGATTATTGTCATTTTTCTCTTCATTTAATTGAACCATTCGGGCACTTTACCCTATTAAAAGGGGCTTTTATCAAAACGTTCTTTTTTTAATGGCATTTTAAACAATTCATTGATACTTTTACCTTTCAATTATCTCTTTTAGTTGATCAAAATGATGAAAAAGCTCTTAGTTTCAGTTCAGATTTTTCTTATTTCCATTATAGCATGGGGAGGGCAAAGTATGCTGACACAAGAGTGTAATGTTGAAAGTATTCCTCAGATTTTTGTTGAAGGACATTCATGGGTCGATTTTCCAAAATATGACAATAGAAAATTCTGGAATAATGTTAATCCGATATTGAAGGAAACACTTGTGAGCAGGGGAGAGGAAGCAGCTAAAAGTGAACCTGTTGCTCTGACAGGATATGACTACCTTCTTTTCCGCCAGGGGCAAACATTTGATGTGGTTTCTCAGAAAATTCTTACCAAAAAATCAAGGCTTGAAGATTTAATGATGGCTGAAATAGTTGAAGGTAAGGGAAGGTTTATAGAAGATATTTGCAGTTCGGTATGGGACTTTTGTGCATTGAGCCACTGGACTGGTCCTGAATCTCATTTTCTTCAAACAGGTAAGCTGGGACTTCCATCACTCGACAAACAAGTAGTTGATGAATTAACCGGTGAGATTGCAGGAATCCTTTCATGGGCTTATTATTTCTTTGAAAGCGAATTTAATAAGATAGATCCAAATATAACAACCTGGTTATTAACATCTGTAAGAACAAAATTTCTTAATCCAAACGAAGCAAAAAGTGATTTTTACTGGATGGATTTTTATTTAAGAGGAGTATCATATCAAACGCCATGGATAAGCTATAACTGGCTGCTTTCAGAATTACTGGTTGAAAAGGATAATAATAAACGTCAGAAGTCAATTTATAAAGTTCTTGAATGTCTTGATCAATTCTATAAAAAAGTCCCTTCAGATGGTGTATGCAGTGGAGGAGCTGAAATATGGCAATATTCAACAGCAAAATATTTTCAGTCGCTTGAACTTCTTGAGATGGTTTCTATTGGAGAAATAGATATATACAGCGATGAGCTTCTTAAGAAAATGGGTGAATATATTTGTGCAACCCACATTAGTGATAATTATTTTTTCAGCTATTCGGAATGTTCACCTGAACTTATTTTACCGGCATCATTGATTTATCGTTACGGTGAAAAGGTTGACAGTGACATGATGAAGGGGTATGCAGCTTATCTTGCCCAACAACAGAAGCAAAAGGGTTATCCTGTTTCTGGTGATCTTTTCAACAAGATTAAGTATGTTGTTGATTACGATAAAATTTCAAGTGTCGATGCAAAAGAACCATTGTTGGCTGATTATTCTTTCGATGAAAGCCAGATTGTAATTGCAAGATCAAAAGAAGGTTCAAAAGAAGGTTTCTATTTTGGAGTTAAGGGGGGAGACAATAATGAATTTGGCAATCAAAATGATGCCGGAAACTTTATCCTTTATGCCAACGGCAAACCTCTTATTGTAGATCCCGGATCTATAGAAAAAACAGCAAAATCAATTGATAAAGAAAGATATACAATCTGGGCAAATCAATCCGCATGGCATAACCTGCCTACTATTAATGGACAGATGCAAAAAGCAGGTTCTAATTTCAGGGCTACAGGTTTGAATCACTCTTCAAATAGCAGTCAGGTAAGTGTATCTATGAACCTTTTGTATGCCTATGACCTTAGTGCAGGTATCGACAGCTGGACAAGGACGTATAATTTTAATCGAAACAGCGGACTTGAAATATCAGACAGGTTTAGCCTTAACAAAGTTGAAGGTGAAACATATGTGTCTTTCATTGCATTGTCTAAACCTCAGGTCAAGAAGAATGGCCTGGTATCCTTTAATGTTGAAGGCCAGGAATATGAGTTTGAATACAAAACGTCATTGACTATATCAGTTGAAGAAATCAATACAAGTGATAGCCCGGAATTGAAAGAGTGGGGATCTAATCTTTATAGAATAGTGCTTAAACCAAATTCCCAGGAAAGATCGGGCAATTGGACATATTCATTTAGAAGAGTTTAAATATAAAAGAGATAGGATTCAAGAGGGACAATTAAACAACGTTAATCTTTTTCATCATTTTTTCCCATTCATTTATGAATGGGCTTTTTTTTGCTTTCTTTGAAATATTATTTTTTCTATCTGACAATGACATACCTTATTCTGATAGTATATATTATAATTCTGGCTATTATAGCAATCAGAACTTATCCGAAAGTAGAAAATTATTCAGATTTCTTTGTGGCAAGAAAGAAGGGTAATTATTTTACAATTACAGGCAGTCTGATTGCAACAATTCTTGGAGGGTCAGCAATAATTGGGGCTGTCGACGAAGGATTGAAAATTGGAAGTGCTACATCGTGGTATCTTATTTGTGCTTCAATTGGTCTTTTTGCGTTAGTACCTCTTGTTTCAATGGTAAACAGGACAGGTAAGTTTACTCTTCCTGAAATGCTTGGAGATATGTACAATAAGAAGGCAGGTAAAATTGCTTCATACGTAATCCCCATTGCCTGGCTTGGAATTATAGCAGCTCAAATAATTGCTGCAGCCAGAATTTTAAACAGCTTTACATCATTATCTTACGAAGCCGGTGCCATTATTGCTGGTTGTGTATTTATTGCATATACGATAGCCGGAGGTCAGATATCAATATTAAAAACCGATTTATTTCAGGCTATACTTGTGCTTGCTGGACTAGGAATAGTTGGATATTATACCTTTAAAACAGGGTGTATTTCTACTTCAGAGAATGTGTTGAAATTTCCTTTTAATGTTAATTTCAAACCTATTGACGTATTTATCCTTCTGATTACCTATTCGTCAACATTTACTGTAGGACCTGACATTTATTCCAGAATATTTTGTACTGATAATAAAAAGATAGCTGTTAAGGCTGTGTTTACTTCAGCTGTGATATTACTTCCTGTTGCTTTCATTATTGGATTAATAAGCTTTTATGGCAGTAATTGTCTTCCGGAATATAAAGGAGGCTCTGTGTTTATTGGTGTTTGTAATTCTGTTTTACCGGGTTGGGCTGTATCGTTTATTGTTGTTTCATTGTTAAGTGCACTTTTATCTTCAGCCGATACTACATTGTTGAGTGCTTCAATAATAATAACAGGTTTAATCGAAAAAGAAAATTACGGGGCAAAAACCTTGATAAAGACCAGATTGCTGATAATGCTGACAGGCTTGTTGAGTATATTTCTGGCATTAAATTACACATCTGTCATAGGGATATTGCTAATTGCCCTAACTGTATATTCCGGAGCTTTTATAATACCAATACTGTTTGGACTTTTGAATTTTAATGTAAATAAAAACAGGGTTAACGTTGCTATTATTATGGGAGGTATTATTGCACTGGCTGGTAAAATAATATCAATATCAGGTATGACGAAAATGGGAAATGCAGTAATCATTTCTGCCTTTTTAATAAACGGATTGATATTGATTATTAAAAGCAAAAAGATTTGAAAAGGAAAGCATTTTCTATATTAGATTTAAAATTTTTTCTATACTGATGGGCTTTTGAAAAAAACCATCGGCATCTTTGATGTTTTCATTGGAAACAGAATTATCAATACTAAAACCTGTCATAACAATGACTTTGATATTTTCGTTGATTGATTTAAGATTGCTTATGACTGATTTGCTATCTACCGGAGGAATCTCGCAATCCAATAATACAAAATCAATACTGTTTGAATTTATTTTGAAGAACTGTAATGCTTTCTGGGCATTTGAAAAGCAATAAGCATCATATCCAAGTCCGGAAACTACCTTTGATGAAATATCCCTTACAATCTTTTCATCGTCAATAATCATCACCTTTAACAAGCCTTTTCCTGCGATTTTTTCATCGGGCAATATAACCATGTCGTAATTATCAGCTTCATTTTGAGGAAGGTAAATATTGAATTTTGTTCCTTCCTGAGAATTGCTGAAAACCTTAATCAAGCCCTTGTGCTGATCGATTATTGTTCTGGAAAGAGAAAGTCCAATACCGGAATATTCGGGAGCATGCTTAACATTATTAAATGGTTCAAATAATCTTTCAATTTCGCCTTGAGTAATTATTCTTTCTGAGTCAGAGATTGTGATTCTCAAATATCTTCCCTTATTCAACTCTCCGTTTTTCTGTAAGTCTTTTTTATCAAAATAAACAGAATTCAGAGTTACATATATCTCTTCTCTTTTACTATCTGTTTGAAGTGAATTTTCAATTATGTAATATAATGCATTTTTAAGTAGTTCCGGATCACCGGCAACCCTGTCGTTTTGACTTTCAGCGATTCTGGTTATTTTAACAGAAGACCTTAAGTTAAATTTTAAAATTACCTCTTCAATTAATTTACTGACACTTACAATCTCATCTATCTTTTTGTTTTTATCGGAGAATGGAATTATCTCACCAGATATCTTATTCGCTGTTTCAATTGATTTTAAGATGTTGGAAATATATGGATAAAGAGTTTCATCTTTTAATTTATTAGCCAATGCAAAAGAATTTCTTGCAATATAGTTTAATAGTTTAAACAGTTCTTCAGAGTAAAAATTTGAAATTAGTTTAATGGTTTTTAATTTTTCATTGGCAATACTCTTATGTTCTTCGTTCTTTAGCCTTGAAAAGTCTTCAACTATTTGAATAGCACAGCTTGTATCTCCATATTTATCTTTCATCTGGGATACATTTGAATTAATCCAGATTCTATCTCCGTTTTTGCAGTACATTTGGGTTGACTGATTGAATGAAGCTATAACTCCGGTAAAAATCTGGGAAAGTTTGGAAATACTTTCACCAAGATTTTCGCTATAAGTTATTTCATCCAATTTCTTTTGTAAAAGTTCATCCAGTTCATATCCGAATAACCGGGCATATTGTTTATTGGAAAAAATGATATGTCTGTTCTTATCAATAAGAGCTATTCCCAAAGGCGCCTTTTCAAAGATATTTCTAAACTTTTCAATTTGGTTGACTGCATCTTCAATTATAATCTTTTCATTTGTTATATCTCTTATAATAGCAATATAATGCTTCTCTTCAGAGATAATCGTTTCAACTATTCGCAAGGAATAATAATGGTTATCTTTTGATTGTATTTCTCTTTCAGTAAGATTGTTGTTATTAATAGATTGAATAATTATTTCGGAACTAACAGTCTGGGAGCTAATATATTCAAGAAAAAGAGAATTGTGTTGTATAAGCTTGTATTCCTTGTCGTAAAGACCAATACCTTCAGGAGTATTTTCAAAAATTGTATTTAGATTATTCTTTTCATTTTCAACCTTTTTTAATATGCTCTTTCTGAATTCAATATCTTCAACAGTAATGATATAGAAATCTACATCAGATTTTGAAAGTATTATAGGTTTAAAACTTAACTGAACCCATTTTTTGTTGTTGAGTAGTTGTACTTCTTTAGTGAATGATTCAATGTGCTTAACTGAAGAGGCAGAAAAATACTTTCGAATTGCAGCTAAGTCGCTTTCCGGAATGCTTGATAAAAAACCTTTCGATTTAATTGACAATGTATCAAGGCCTGTAATTTGTAAAAGAGAATTATTGAAATACAGAAAATTACCTTCATTATTTAATATTGCAATACCATTCGATGAGAAAGCAGTTGCAGAACGAAACCATTTTTCAGAGTTAATCAACTCGTTGTCTTGTTTTTTTCTGTCGCTGATATCAGCCATCATATAAATAAACGTAACGTTATTCTTAAAAATGAAAGACGATAATTGTAGTTCAACCCACTTTATTCTTCCGCTTTTGGTTTCAATCCTTATATCTGTTTTTTCAGAAAAAGTGTTATTGGAATAGGCTGAGTCAATAAATTTTTTAATTAGAATTCTATCTTCAGGAACTGCCAGTCTAAACGGAGATATAGTTTCAGTAGTAATTTCTTTAATAGAAAATCCTGTTAACTCAGACATTTTTTCGTTAGTAAACAAAACCAGGTCATCTTGTACGATTAAAATTGAGTTTTGAATATTGTCAGTAAAGTTAAGGAGCAGGTTTTGATCGTTTCTTATCGAAATCTCTTCTTGTTTAAGAGATGTGATATCCTGGAAAGTACCTTTGTAGCCCATGAGTACATTCTCACTGTTCTTGATGGGACGCGATTTTGAAATTATAAACCTTGTTTGATTGTTAAAAAGAATTCTGAAAACAGTGTCAGTGCTTGTTGATTGTTGAGATGAAATAAACTGTGAAATAAAATTCTTTCGGTCTTCGGGGTGAATAAGTATTTCCAGCTGCCTCATCGATAATTGTTCGACTCCTTCATATCCAAAAATACTAAACGTTTGTTTTGATCCGCTGATAATCATATTTCTGAGATCCACTATCCAATATCCTATCTTTGATATCTCTGATGCGATATTGAATTCATTCTTTTCAGATATCAGCTTTTCTTCAAGCACTTTTTGTTTAGTAATATCGATATGAGTACCAATGAATCTTTCCGGTTTACCGTTTGAGTTGAAAGAAACAATCTTGCCGGAAGAACGAATCCATTTATAAGTGCCGTTTTTGCATCTCATCCTGAATTCGATGAGAAAACTATCTACTCTGGCCGAAAGATAATCATCGATCAGATTATATATATTTGAGACATCATCCGGATGAATCCTTTTTTCGTATTCTTCAAATTTATTTGGAATTTCATTTGTTTCATAACCAAGTATAGCCTTCCATCCGGTAGAAAAATAAATTTCATTGGTAATTACATTCCAGTCCCACACTCCAATAGAACTTATTTCAAGAGAAAGTTTCCACCTTTGTTCCTTGCTTTTTAAAGCATCCTGGCTCTCTTTCTGATGACTTATATCCCTCACGATGGCCTGAATAACTTTTTCACTTCCAAAAGTTATAGGAGATAATTTTATGTCTGCAGTAAACAGTGAGTTATCGTTTTTTTGAAATAACCACTCAAATTGTAATTGCTTACCTAAAAATGAATTTTGAATATATTCAACTGCCTTTGTCCTGGAGTCTTCGCTATCAATTTGTTTGCCGGGTGAAAGATTCCAAAGCGTTTTGTTAATAAGGTCTTCGCTTTTTATTTTAAAAAGAGATACTGATTTTTGATTAAAGTCGATGATTCTGTAATTCTTAATAATCAAAATTGCATCATTGGAGAAATTAAAGAGCTGTTTGAATTTTTCTTCGCTTCTTACAAGATTTTCCTGCGCAATGATTCTTTCAGTTATATCTCTGATAGAGGCCACAAAAACTTTTCGGCCGCTCCAGTTAAAATATGAAAGGACTATTTCAACAGGTAATTTTGACTGGTCTTTTTTAATGCATACCTCATTTAAGAGAAGTGGCTTGTTTTCAGAAATTTCTTTACTTATTTTTTCAGGAGAGGCAGAGATGTCAGAGAATGAAAATTTTAAAAGTTCGCTTTTTGTATATCCAAACATTTTGCAGGCGATTGGATTAACATCAAGTATTTTTCCTGATGAAAAATCAATCATTAGAATGGCATCACTTCCAACTGAAAAAATCTGTCTGTATTTTTCTTCGCTTTCCCTTAGTGAACTGTCGGCTTCAACCATTAATGAAACATCTCTGAATACTGCAGCAAGAATACAGTCATTAATTGAATAGATTAATACATCATAAAAACCATCAAGACTTTGTATGAAAAGCCTGTCCTGCTGTGGCTGTCCTGCTATAACAGTCAGGCTGAGCAAGGGATTTAACTGATTAAAAAGATCGGGTTGACTAGAAAGACTGGTATTTATGATATCATTCTTTTTTAAGCCGAATTTGAATTCATATGCAGGATTAACCTCTTTGTACTGGTAATCTGTAATCGTTGAATTATAATCCTTAATTGTTTCAAAAACAACGAATATATCTGTGATGTTATCGTATAAATTGCGAAATAGTTTTTCGCTTTCTGAAAGGGTTTCTAAACTGAAATGTGTTTCTGTATTATCTGTAACTGTACCTGTAATATTTAATGGATTATTATTTTCATCCTTATCAATGAGTACTTTGATAGAAAGATATTTAATACTCCCATCAGGGACAACTATCCTTATGTTGAAGTTTTTAAACCTTTCTTCTTCAAGCATTTTTTCAAAACTGCCAATGAAGTATTCCTTATCATCAGGATGAATAAAATCAACAACCGATCTATAATCGAGAATCCTGTTTTTTGGATTTAATTCAAATATTTTATAGGCTTCTTCAGAGCATATAAGGTTATAATCTTTAAAAGAAAAGCTCCAGTAGGCTAAATTTGAAATAGATTTCGCCTTTTGAAAGACAGAAGATTCAAAATCGAAAACAGTCTTTTTTAGTGCAAGTTCATTTCTGAGCTCATCAATTTGCTGTTTAAGAATTTGATTTTCTTGAATTAATGAATTAGTATCTAAAAGATTTTCTTTATTAAAGTTATTACCCATGGATTTTTAATTGAGTGCTAAAAGTTACGACTTTTTAGTAAAAAACAAATAATAAGAAATAACTAAGGGTAATTTTATGAAACTAATATACTTAGAACTGTAATTTATTGAAGTTTTTTCTTACATATCAACATGAAGGTAAAAGTTAATGACATAAAAAGATTCTGTTATCTTTGTAGCTTATTTTTTAAGAGATTTAAAGTTCGATACTAACACACACAAGAATGAAAATTGCACTTATAGGATATGGCAGAATGGGACATGAAATTGAGAATATTGCTATATCACGCGGTCACGAAATAGTTTTAACAATTGACATTGATAATTCAAGTGAGTTTAATCATGAAAATCTGATTAAGGCAGATGTTGCTATTGCTTTTACTGTTCCCGATACTGCTGTTGAAAGTTATTTAAAATGTTTTGACAGTGGTATCCCGGTTGTAAGCGGAACAACAGGCTGGATAGATAAATGGGACGATGTTGTTTCATATTGTAACGAAAAAAGTACAGCTTTTTTCTACTCATCTAATTTTAGTCTTGGTGTAAATGTTTTTTTTGAATTGAATAAATTACTTGCAAGATTAATGAAACCTTTTTCCCAGTACGAAGCGGAGATGGTTGAAATTCATCATACTAAAAAGCTGGATTCTCCCAGCGGAACAGCAATATCATTGGCTGAAGACCTTATTGCAGAAAGAGAAGACCTTATTGGTTGGGTAAATGAATCTACTCATGGCTCTCATCAGTTAGGTATTGTATCTGTAAGAGAAGGTGATGTCCCGGGAATTCATTCAATAAAATATGATTCAGATGTAGATTCAATTGAAATTACTCACAATGCAAAAAACAGGTCAGGATTTGCTTTTGGAGCAGTACTTGCAGCTGAATTTGTTGTTGGCAAAAAAGGAATCTTTTCAATGAGAGATTTACTAAAACTTGAAGTATAAAATATTTTAAATAAAGATATTATGAATAAAATTCATATCAACAAATGGGTGAAATTTGCCTTCTGGGGTTTATTGTATCTACTGTGGGTTATTTGGTTAGGCAACTATTGGTTCCTGATAGGACTGGGAATTATATTTGATATATATGTAACAAAGAAAGTCCATTGGGCATTCTGGAAGAAAAAAAACCCACCTAATGGCAAACAAACCAAAACTGTTGAATGGATTGACGCTATAATATTTGCAGTTATTGCTGCTTCTTTTATTCGCTTGTTTTTTATTGAAGCATATGTTATTCCTACATCCTCCATGGAAAAATCAATGATGGTTGGCGATTATCTTTTTGTCAGCAAGGTTTCTTATGGCCCTAAAATGCCAAATACACCGCTTTCTGTGCCATTTGTTCATCAATCGATGCCAATGACCAATTATAAGGTCAACTCATATGTGGAATGGATTAAAAAGCCTTACAAACGTTTGGCCGGGTTAAGAAAAATTAAAAATGACGATATAGTTGTATTCAATTTCCCCGAAGGAGATACTGTCGCTCTGAATTTTCCAAGTCAGAATTATTATGAGCTTACCAGGATATATGGCAGAGACAGGGTGATTTCCGATGAGAGGAATTTTGGCAAAATTGTTTCCCGTCCTGTTGATAAGAAAGAAAACTATATTAAAAGATGTATTGCTATTCCGGGTGATAAGTTGGAAATAATTGACGGAGATGTCTACATTAACGGAAAAATTCAAAAAAGCCTTAACGGAAAACAATATAATTACATAGTTACAACTGACGGATCTTTGCTTAATACTAAAATTCTTGATAAAATAAAAGTTGCCAATGCCGACAGAGAAATGTATTCAGGCGGAAGATATATTTTCCCGCTTACTGACAAGCAGGTTGCTGATTTTAAACAGTTAAAGAATGTAGTGTCGGTAGAAAGATTTGTTGCTCCAAAAGGTAATTATGATTCTGCAATTTTTCCTCATTCACTCGATTATCAGTGGAATGTTGACAACTTCGGACCACTCGATATCCCAAAGAAAGGCACTTCGGTTAGTATCAATAAAACTAACTGGCCAATCTATGAAAGGATAATCGATGTTTATGAAGGTAATGATGTAAAAGTTTCAGGAGATGATATTTATATTAATGGAGAAAAGGCTTCACAATATACTTTTAAGCTCGATTATTACTGGATGATGGGAGATAACAGACATAAATCTGCCGATTCAAGATATTGGGGATTTGTACCTGTTGATCACGTCGTTGGTAGTGCAGCTTTTATTTGGATGTCGCTCGACAAGGATAAGAAGTTTCCTTCAAATATCAGGTTTAACAGGATATTCAAAGGTGTGAAATAATTATAAATGTCTTCAGGGAATAAAATAGCTTTGCTACCCCTGGCATATCTTCCTCCAGTTGGTTATTTTTCTGTAATGGAAAGCTATCCGGCTGGAGTTAAAATCGAACAATGGGATAGCTATCACAAGCAAACTTACAGAAACAGATGCAGAATATCAGGTGCTAATGGTGTACTTGATTTGGTTATACCCATAGTTAAAAATAGTGGTCAAAAGACTTTGGTTAAGGATGTTAAGATTGATTATTCTACACGATGGCAGGCCAATCATTGGAAATCAATTACATCTGCTTATAACTCCTCACCATTTTTTGAATATTATGCCGATGATTTTGTCCCTTTCTATGACAAAAAGTGGAATTTCCTGATTGATTTTAATATTGATATTTTAGTTCTGCTTTGTGAACTATTGAATATTAAAAAAGACTTTACATTAACAGAAAACTTTGAAAAAGAAGCTGCCGGCGCTGATGATTACAGAGATGTTATTTCACCAAAGATTAATGCCAATTCATATGTCATACCTGTTGGATTTAAAAATTATCATCAGACATTTATTGAAAAGTTTGGATTTATTGAAAACCTGAGTATTATCGATCTTTTATTTAATGAAGGAAGGATGTCGGGAGAGATTATAAAAAGCAGTTAAATCTCTATTCAATTGTAATTCCCAGACTATCTATTTCAAAACCTGATATAGCAGGGTTTTTCTTATTTATAAGCTTATCAGTTACCAGCTTGCCACACTTAACAGCATCGTCTTTTGTTTTAAAACGTACTATTCCTGATACACCGGGTATTACATCCTGATAAATGAAGCGATTGGAATCAATATAGACTTCATAGCCCCAACCTTTATCATCTATCTGAAACACTTTAAAAGAGACAGAGTGTGATTTAATATAATTAGAAGTCCCGGCTGGAGTATAGCCGGGACTTTTTGAATTATGCAGTATTGTTGCAATAATAGTTACGATCAGGATTATTCCTGTTAAAATGACAACTTTTATTTTATTAGTCGTCATCATTTTTTTCTAACGATGGCTGGAATAAGTAGCAATCATCAAGGAAGTTAGTACCATTACGTCCACCTACGATATAAATTACATCGTTGATTACGAAATGACCGGCACCTTCTCTTGTTACATTAGTTTCAATGCTCGATTTTTGATTCCATTCTTTTGAATTTGGATCCCATTCGAAAGCACTGGCAAGAGCAGCTCCTGTTTGTGTGCCTCCGATAATGTACATTTTGGATTCAGAGAAAGCAAGTATCGCATTGTAGCGTGGAACATCTTTATGTCCACCGAAATCTTCATCATTAAGATAATATTCTTTGTTCCATGTGTCAGTGACAGGATCATATACCCAAAAGTCGTTCAATGCAGTGCTGTGATTTCCACTAACAACGTAGCCTTTATTCTGAAATCCAACCGAATTTGCACTTCTTCGTTTTTCTCCCTGTATAGCAGAGATTTTCGACCATTCTCCGTTATTGAATTTATAGAAGTCGTTGTAATATTTCTTGCTTAACTGATTGTATCCTGTACCTACATAGACATCTTCTCCAAGAGTAAAAGCAGTTGCCCAACGTCTTACACCGCCTGGAAAGTCGGCTACCTGTTTCCATTCGTTAGTTGCAGGATCATATTCCCAAAAATCACCTAAATCATTATTTCCATCATATCCAAGACCGGCATATCCTTTTGATCCTGTTGATGCTGAAACACCATGAGCTCTTGGTGTTCCCGGGAAATCTTTTACTTGTGTCCATGAATCTTTTTGTGGGTCATATTTCCAGAAATCTGACAGATAGTCATCATCGTTTCTTCCCATACCCCAATATCCATATCCGTTAATTGAAAATGATGTGCCTTCTGAACGGGGGAATCCTTCAAAATAAGCTTTTTTAACCCAATTCCCTATCTCTGTATATTCTGTATCTTCTTCGTCACATGCTATAAATAAAGAAGTTAAAACAACCAGGATTAATAAATTTTTAAATTTCATTTTTTACAATATTTTATTTAAACTTTTAAATGATTTTGCTTTCTTATCCGAAAAATTTAATACACTGTTTAATGGTCGACAAATATAGAAATTTTAATGGAATATGATTCCCGCTTTAACATTTTTTAAGAACTTATGTTAAAGAATGTTAAATAAGCAATATTAGATAAAATTAAGTGCTTCCTGAATCCATTTTATTCTTACTTTTGTCGACTATTATAAATTTCAAATTTCATTCCTAACTTATGATGAAAATTAAATATTTGATTTTAATCGTTACAGCATTTATCTTTTGTTCTTGTGAATATACTGATTCTCCATTCAAATATAATGTGGGAAACGATTTTATTGACAACAATATCAGAGTAATTATGATTGATACTCTAACTGTTAATACATATACTACAGCCATCGATTCTATTCCAACTTCACAAACAGACAGGATACTTGCCGGACGTTTTAAAAACAAATACGGCATGATTACTTATTGTGAATCTTATTTCAGACTTGACCCTTCCGGTAGTCAATTTTTTGATGAAACTTCTTTCTTCGACTCTGCTTGCTTTATTCTTAATCTTGATGGATATAATGCAGGTGATACAACTAAATTATGTCAGTTTGAAATTTATCGCCTGACCGAAGAAATTGATGTTGACCAGGAAACGGAAATGATTTACAATACTCGTCAGTTTAAACACGAAGATCAACCATTGGCCACTTTTTCTATCGACCTGAGTGATGAAGATCTTGATTCTGTTTGTATAAGATTGTCCGATAGTTTTGGAAAAACATTATATGATATGGCATATAATGAAGATGAAAATAGTGAAGGGAATGTAATACTTGATGATTCTGAAGCTTTTAAAAAAATATATAAGGGTTTTGTTATAAAACCACACAGAGATAACATTTCAAGTGTTGTTGGTTTTGTTGCTGATCCTGATTCAGCTTTCTGCCCGAGAATAAGGATTTATTACCATGACAATTCCCTGGACGATGATATGAGTTTTGGCTTTTTCCTTGAAAAGAATACTGAATCAGCTTCTAATTCAAATAATTATTATAGCTCAAACTATATTAAAAATGATTACAGTGAATTTTTAATAAATGATTTTCCAACTGATGAAGGAAGGACTCCTTCAGGTCAAACCAATAACCTTACTTTCCTTCAGGCAGGAACAAATCTTAGGACAAGGATTGAAATACCCCATATTAACGAATTATACCATCTTGGGATAGGCTCGATAATTAAAGCAGAAATATGTTTCAGACCCGTTGACAAATCTTTTGAAAACCGTGTTGATTTACCCGATTCACTTGAAATTTATGTTGTTGATGATAAAAATAGAAGTTTTGGACAATTGTTTAAAGTTGGAACTTCTAAAAAGACATATTCAGAATTACATTATAATAAAGAATTTAAGCACGACACATATTATTCATTTGACATTTCTCAATATCTCGTCGATGAGTACATGGATAGAGGTGACCCCAAATACTCACTTTTATTGTCTTTGCCTCAGAGAACAATAAATAATAATGTTACACAGTTGATCTTAGGTGATCAAAAGCACCCCACTAATGATCTGACTTTGAAAGTTTATATTTCTACTTACAATATAACGGAATAAGACGATGAATAATCAATATAAATCTTTTACTATAATCCTGATTCTATTCTTTTTAGCAGGTAATTTTTTGTTTGCCCAGAATAATACTTCATCACCTTATTCAAAGTTTGGTACCGGTGATCTTAACAATATTGCATTCGGAAGAAACCTTGCAATCGGAGGTACAGGTTTTGGAATCCGTGATCATCATTTTCTGAATATTAAAAACCCTGCATCTATTACATCTATTGATTCTTTAAATTTCCTTTTCGAAACAGGTGTTTTTTATCAATATACCAAAACTCAAACATCAGATTTTGAACGCGATTATAATGATGGTAATCTAAGCCACCTCGTTTTAGGTCACAGATACACTAAATGGCTGATGGGGGCTTATGGAGTGATGCCTTATAGCAATATTGGATATAATTTCAGAACTGAAGAATCGCTTGAAAGCGAAGATAGTAAAGTTTATACCGATTGGATTGGTACAGGAGGTATTAATAAGCTTTTTTATAACCTTGGCTATAAGATGACTAAGAATTTTTCTCTTGGCGCTGAAGCTGCTTTTTTCTATGGCCCTTTCAATGAATCTAAGAAAACATGGGCATTGGTTCAACCCGATAATTCGACTTATTATTATACAGATACTTACTATTCCGGACTAATTTTTAAAGGTGCCCTCCAATATTCATTGAACCTTGGAGATAAGGGTACTAATCTTACAATAGGAGGTACTATTTCTCCCCAACAAAAGTTAAGAGGCAAAACAAATATCCGTATCGACCAATACTATGGTGAGGTGTACATCGATTCTATGTATTACGACAAGTTAAGAACTACTCCAATTATTTTACCTTTAACTTATGGAGCAGGAATTGGTTTTACCTGGAGAGGAAAGTATCTTTTTGCTGCCGATTATGAAAGAGCAGGGTGGAGTGTCAATACTGACCGAGCATACATTGACCAAACCATTTATTCTTTCGGTATTGAAAGATTACCTCGTAATAGCCTTAATTATCTCAACCGATGTTCTTATCGCCTCGGATTAAGATACGATTCAGGGTATATAATGTACAGAAAGAATAATATCAGCGATATACGTTTTACTGCCGGTATTGGATTCCCAATTCAAAAAACAGCTTCTATGATTAATTTATCTGTTGAAGCAGGTAGAAAAGGATCAAAAAGAATGGGTCTTGTTATGGAAGACTATGTCAAATTTACTGTCGCCTTTTCTTTCCAGGATTTATGGTTTATTGAAAGAAAGGTTAACTAATACAATCTTTGAATTTGTTTATTATTTCAAGATGATCAAAAGCAAGTTCAGGTAACTTGCCAATCTCAAACCATTTAGCATTTTTTGCATCATCGCCGGCAACCGGGGTAATCATTTTTTCGATATGCCCCATGTAAACAATCGTAATTGTTCTTCCTCTGGGATCTCTTCCCGGTGTACCAACACTACAAAACTGTTGTATTTTAATACCTTCAATCCCTGTTTCTTCTTTCAACTCCCTTAAACACGCATCTTCAAGGTCTTCATCCATTTCAATGAATCCACCGGGTAAAGCCCATAAACCCTTGTATGGTTCGTTTTTCCTTTCAATCAATAAAAGGTGGGTAGCCTTCTGTTTCCCCGCTGTTAGTATTACGTCAGTAGTGACAGCCGGACGGGGATATTTGTATGTGTAATTCATTTTTTTATTGATTGATTATTCTCTTCATTAATCGAAGTTGATGAGTATATCTTTGTGTTTCAATATTATATATACCTGCATGATCAATATTGTCGATTCTTACTTTTCCCGAAGAATGAATGATTTTATGCTTTTCCCAGATAATACCAACATGTATTATCTCCCCATTCTCATTGTCAAAAAAAGCAAGATCACCCGGTAATGCTTCTTCAACAAATGAAAAATGATCTCCTATTGTTGCCTGAACAGATGCATCACGAGGAATCTGAATTCCCGCTATTTTGTATGCAATCTGCGTAAGCCCTGAACAATCAATCCCCAAGGGAGTCCTGCCTCCCCATTGATAAGGTGCATTAAAATATTTGAGTGCCGCGATTATTATTTTGTTTCTGTAATCGTTAGTTTTATAAACGTTTACTGAATTTCCTTCAATGTGATATTCAACGCTGCCAATTTTAAATGTTGACTTTCTTGGATTATAATGTGGTAAAGTGCTTCCCGATACAATAAGAAAATTCCTGTAATGATTAACCTGTTGAACAATGTTGAAGATATCACAGGAAACAGGTTGCTTATTTTCAGATAGAAATTTAAATTCTTTGGGAGTAATGGGAGTTATCATTTTGCGGTCGATCCACCCTTCATATCCGTCATGGTGAAGCTTTATCCTGCACCATTTAGCTTGCTCTTCAATTATTTGGAAATGCTCGCCCAATAACACTTGTGTGCACATTTCACTTTTTTCGGTCGGTTCTGTCCTTACCGGGATGGAACTTAAATCTGAAATACCGTACATTTAAAAAGAATCTGTTTCAACAATGTTAATACACCAAATATACAAGTTTCATTTAACTGATAAGCTCCATGATATTAAATATTTCCCTATTTTTAAATTTTTAAATTTTTAACAGCTCAAAAGATAACACCATGATCATCTCAAAGGGTAGACTAATGGCCTTTTACAGAAAGTCGTATCATACTTTAATCTTTATTTTTACTTTCCTGATGATATATGTACTTTTACCTAAACAAGGTAAATTTAAATATGAATTTCAAAAGGGAAGCCCCTGGAGACACGAAAACCTTATTGCCCCTTTTGATTTTCCTATTCTTAAGTCAAAAGAGGTTTATGATACTGAAAAAGACAGCCTGTTAAAGCAATATGCCCCTTATTTTAATATTGATTTAAGTATAGGGACAGCTTCTGTTGCATCGCTTGATAATGACATTGAAAATTTATCGGAATATAAATCCCTTAACGACCTGTCTGCTAAGAAAAACATTAAAAATAAGTTTAAAGATATTTACCTGGAAGTTTATTCAAAAGGTGTACTCGATAATTCAATTGAAACCTATGAGGCTTTGAAAAACTCTGATAAGCTGAATGTCCTTTCCGATAATTATGCTGCACTTAAAAATACCGGCGAGGTTTTTACATTAAAAAATGCCTACATCGAAATTGAAAGAAAGGCAGATGAATATTCAATTGCAAACCCCTCCTTTAAAAAGATAGCTGAAAAAATTGACCTTAATAAATATCTGGAGTCTAATCTTAAGTACGATGACGGATTAAGTGTAACCCACTTTAACGAAATGGACGAAAGCCTTTCCAAAACAAGAGGTGTTGTCCCCGCAGGTATAAGGATTATTTCACAAGGTGATATTGTCAGCAATGAAAATTATCAGATTCTGGAGTCTCTTAAATATGCTTTTGAAAAGAATAAATCATACGGAGGATGGCTTTCTCTCAACATCCTTGGCAATATGCTGATTATTTTTGTTTTACTGATAGTATTAGTTTTGTACCTAAGAAATTTCAATGAAAAACTTTTCTGGAGAAAAAGAAACTTCACTCTGATTTTTCTTACAATGTTGCTGATGTTTGTCCTGGCCAGAATTTTATATAATGACGACTATTGGAGCTTTTACATTCTTCCTGTTTGTATTCTGCCTATAATTATCAGAACTTTTCTTGGAACAAAACCTTCAATACCGGTACATGTAATTACTGTCCTCATTATCGGTTTTCTTGCACCAAACAGCTTTGAGTATGTTCTTATTCAAATGGTCACCGGAATAGTAGCCGTTGTTAGTCTCTATAGGCTTCACCGCAGAGGGCATTTAGTAATTTCAGCATTATACATAACTTTATGTTATCTCATTTTGTTCTTTGGTTTTGAATTTGCTAAGGAAGGGCGAATTGAAAATGTAGAATGGAACCAGTTCAGATGGTTTATCGGAAACGGAATTCTGATGCTGATTACCTATCCTTTGATTTTCATATATGAAAAAGTATTTGGCTTTATTTCTGATGTTACACTTATGGAATTGTCAGATACAAATCATCCCCTTTTAAGAAAACTGGCTGAAGAGGCTCCCGGCACATTCCAACATTCAATGCAGGTAGCTAACCTTGCTGAAGCAGCTGTTATTAGAATAGGTGGAAATCCTATGCTTGTCAGAACAGGGGCTTTATATCACGACGTAGGTAAGATTCTTAATTCTAATTACTTCATTGAAAACCAAATGGCAGGGCAAAATCCCCATGAACATATGTCGTATGAAAAAAGTGCCGAAAAAATTATTGACCATGTTAAGGAGGGAATTACATTTGCCAACAAACATAAGATCCCGGCTGCTATTGTCGATTTTATCAAAACTCATCACGGAACCAGCATGGCAGGTTTTTTCTATACTAAATACCTGAAGGAAAATCCTGGTGGTGAAATTGATATTAAAAACTTTTCTTACCCCGGACCTAACCCCATTACTAAAGAAACAGCAATTGTTATGCTGGCCGATGGTGTGGAAGCTGCCAGCCGAAGCCTGCCTGAAAAGAATGCTGAAACTTTGATGAATATTGTGAATAGAATAATTGACGGAAAGATTAATAATCGCGAACTTGAAGATGCCCCTTTGACTTTCAGAGATATTAAGACAATCAAAGAGATATTTTTTGAAAAACTGAAAAATATTTACCATGTCAGGATTCAATATCCTAAATGAAAATTTATAAATTCCCTGACAGAATAATACCTTATATGATTTGATTCTAATATATTGAACTTAGTATAACAAACATAAATTAAAATTTTAAATAGTGGCAAAAATATTCTTATTAGCATGCGCCTGCTGTGGCGGGGCACCTGAAAATAAAGTCGGACTTTCAAGGTCTGCTTTTAGTAAAGTAGTGGATGGTAAAAATGTTTCCCTCTGGACATTAGTCAATAAAAACGGAATGGAAATGACAGTTACTAATTATGGCGGCAAGGTCGTTTCTCTTTTGGTACCCGATAAAAATGGCAAACTTGTTGACGTTGTTACCGGGTATAATTGCATCGATGATTTTCTGAAATCAGGAGAAATTTATTTTGGTGCTACAATCGGACGTTACGGAAACAGAATTGCTAACGGTAAGTTTTCAATCGATGGTGTTGAATACCCCCTTGCCACCAACAACGGACCCAATAATCTTCACGGTGGTGTTAAAGGTTTCCATGCAGTTGTATGGGATGCTAAACAAATAGACAAAAACACTCTTGAATTGTCTTATCTGGCTAAAGATGGAGAAGAAGGTTTTCCCGGAAACCTGAACGTAAAGGTGGTATACAAGATTACCGACGATAACGAATTTACTATTGAGTATTACGCTGAAACAGATAAAAAGACAGTTTGTAATATGACAAACCATGCCTATTTTAATCTTTCAGGTGAAGGGTCTGAAACTATATTGGACCACATCCTGCAAATTAATGCTGATGGCTTCACCCCTTCAAACTCAGATCTTATTCCCCTTGGAAATATCGAATCAGTGGAAGGTACTCCGATGGACTTCAGAAAACCTGAAGTAGTAGGCTCCAGAATTAATGAAGATTACGAACCTTTGAAATTTGGGTACGGCTACGACCACAATTTTGTTATCAATAAGAAAGTAGGAGAGGTAGCTCATGCGGCAACTCTTGTTTCTCCCGTAACAGGAATTAAAATGGAGGTTTTTACTGACCAACCCGGAATCCAATTGTATTCAGGCAACTGGATGAATGGTACTGAAATTGGCAAATCAGATAAGGCATATAAATACAGAGCAGCATTATGTCTTGAAACTCAACATTTTCCTGATTCCCCTAATCAGCCTCAGTTCCCCTCAACTTTACTTGAGCCGGGACAAACTTACAGACACACAACAATTCATAAATTCTCAATAGAATAAAATAAAGGGCATAACGCCCTTTTTTTTTGTTTTCATCTTTATTTTCATCAATTATGTTATTTTTTTAAGAAATTGATGATTAAATTTAAAATCAGAATTACTTATATTTGATAAATATTTCTTTACAAACCTTTAATTATCCGAAAATAAACAAACAACTAAAATACAACTAATTATGAAAACTTTTCTTTTTAAAGCTGCTTGCATCTCTGCAGCTGTACTTATTTCACTCTCAGGATGTAATAACGCAAGCAAGAAAAAAATGACAACTTCTGATGGCAAAGACGCTATTGTTGAAGTTGGAATCTTTGACCCGGTAAAAATGAAAGACCAGATTGTTGAGTCAATTAATAAATTTCCTTCATATAAAGAACTTTCCGACTTACTTAATGAAGCCGGTGCTTCTTATATATATGATTTGACTCTTTCTACCGAAACGTACCCTAAGATGTTAACTCAGAATCAACTCGCTCTCGGTAGCGGTATGTATATGTTTGATTGGGTTTATTCACTCGGATATAAAAGAAATGACAAAGGTGCTGAATTTGGCAGAATTCTATTGGATGTTAGAGAAAAAGCTGGTCTAAAAGAAAAACTTACTTTTAATGATGATTACTACGGCCGTATTCAAAAAAATGCTGATAATAAAGACTCTTTGGATTTCCTCGTTACCGGTGCTATCAATAAAATAAACCAGAAACTTTCTGAAGAAGAAAATCCTTTGTTCTATTCTCTTTCTGTTATCGGCGTTAACATTGAAGCCTTACATGTTGCTTTCCAACTGGCTGCTTTGGCATCTGACAATAAAAAACTCCTCGACATTATCAGTAATCAAAAAGAACGTGTTGCTACTTTATATTCATTACTTGAACTTATGTCGGGTGATGAAACAATCAAACCTATCTACGAAGATCTGAAACCAATACATCAGGCTCTTCAGGAAAATGGATTTATTTCAGCTGAAAAGCTTAATGAACTCGCACCTAAAGTAGAAGCATTAAGGAACAAGCTTCTACAGTAATGTCTTTTAGGGAATTTTTCCCTCCTTTATATCAGTACCCCTTTGCCGGGAGATATATTTATTTTTTAAAATAATATTCCCCGGCAAAGGGTTTTATAACAAAAAATAATCTGTTCTCATGAACGAAACCACCCTGAATGCTCTTATCAACCTTTTTGCTCTTTTCTCATCTATAAGCGAATCAAAGAAAGAAGATGCTATTCGGATATTTTCACAATACCTGCAGCTTCATCTTGGAATCACTTCTTCTGATGAATATTTGCAGCTTTTTGAAGAACTACTCGATCTTTATGGCACTGATGGCGAACAACTTATTCCGGTCGACCTTAACCAACAAGCCCGGACTGTCAGTAGCAACATAAAGAGCAGACTTCAGAAAAATGAACAAATAATGGTGTTCCTGAGGTTTCTTGAACTGGCTAAATCAGGCAACAACGGAAAAGCCGAAACCCTGTTCACTACTTTATCAGAAGTTTTTGAAATAGACACTCCCGAATATGAAAAGTTCAGACAGTTTGTTTTCAGCACTTCTCACGATGACCTATCTTCCAATGGATTTATCCTCATAAATAATATCGAAGAGTGTTCAAATAAGAAAATTAAACACATTTATGAGAAAAATTTAAACGGTGAACTGCTTTTTCTTAAATCACCGCTTATAGGTCACTATATTTTCATCCTGAAAGGGAATGAAGAACTTACTCTTGAAGGTAACCCTATCATCCCTGACCGCTTTTATGCTCTTAAAGAAGGTGGAATTATCAGAGGTTCAAGAATTTCTCCAATTTACTTTATTGATATTGTTTCCAATTATTTCGACAAAAAGGATACTACAACCTTTACTTTTTCAGGTGAAGAACTTGAGTTTAAATTTAAAAACAGTGAAAACGGCCTCTACCGATTTTCATTTTCTGAATCATCAGGACAACTGATTGCTATTATGGGGGGCAGCGGAGTCGGAAAATCTACTCTCCTAAATATCCTGAACGGAAACATTCCTGTTCAGCACGGTACTATCAGAATCAATCAATTCGACATACATAAAGACAAAAAGCAAATCGACGGATTAATAGGTTTCGTTCCTCAGGACGACCTGCTCTTCGAAGACCTTACTGTCAAGGAAAACCTTTACTATAATGCCCGCCTTTGTTTCGATGAACTTACTAAGGAAGAAATTGAAGCAAAAGTTGACCAAACCCTTCACGAACTTGAACTTTATGGTTTTAAAGACCTGAAGGTCGGTAGTCCCTTGAAAAAGACTATCAGCGGGGGACAGCGTAAAAGGCTAAATGTTGCAATGGAGCTCATTCGCGAACCTGCTATCCTTTTTGTTGATGAACCTACTTCGGGTTTGTCTTCTACAGATTCAGAAAAAATAATGCTCCTCTTAAAGCAACAAGCCAGAAAAGGAAAACTTATAATGGTTAACATCCATCAACCTTCATCGATGATCTTCAAGCTGTTTGATAAGCTTTGGATCATGGATAAGGGAGGAAGGCCAATCTATACAGGTAACCCGCTCGATGCTATCATTTACTTTAAGAAAGAGGTAAACCATATTAATTCAGACGTCTGCGAGTGTGTCAACTGCGGAAACGTAAACCCCGAGCAGGTGCTTGAAATTGTTGAAACCAAAATGATCGACAGCTCTGGCAACTTTACAAATAAACGCCGCTTTTCAGCTGAATACTGGTATGCCCTTTATTCTGAAAGAAATAAACTGGAAAAAGAGAAAAGTACAAAGAGCTTCGAAGAACTGCCCCAAACAGGTTCCAAAAGACCCGGACTCTTCAAGCAGTTTAAAATATTCTTCGAAAGAAACTTCCGCATTAAATTTACCGACAGGCAATATGTAATGATTAATCTTCTTGAAGCCGCCATATTGGCCGCTATCGTGGGTTATTTTACACGTTTCTCTGAAGATGGGAGTTATCTATTCTTTGAGAATAAAAGCCTTATTTCGTATCTTTTTATGGCCATTGTGGTCGTTCTCTTTATGGGGATGAGCATAAGTGCCGAAGAAATTATAAAAGACAGAAAGATTCTCCAGCGTGAGCAGTTTTTAAACCTCAGCCGGCTTAGCTACCTTAACTCAAAAATTCTATTTCTGTTCCTCCTTTCAGCATTTCAGACTTTAAGCTTTGTTCTTGTCGGAAACCTGATACTCGGAATTCACAATATGACGCTTGCCTATTGGCTGGTTTTGTTTTCAGTTGCTTTCTTTTCAAACCTCCTGGGACTGAATATTTCTTCTGCTTTCGACTCAGTAGTAACAATTTACATCCTGATTCCATTGCTCTTGATACCCCAGATACTCCTTTGTGGTGTCATAGTGAAATTTGACGACCTTCAAAACAAAACTGCTGATAAGGACGCCGTTCCTTTTGTCGGCGATCTTATGGTTTCCCGCTGGGCTTTTGAAGCAATTGCTGTTGAGCAATATAAAAACAACCCGTACATGGCCGATTTCTTTGAAATGGAAAAGGAAATGGGTAATTCACGATACAGGGCAGATGTCCTTACCACTGAACTTATCGGGCAAACTGACCTGACTCTTGGATGGCTCAAAAAAGGAAAAACTGATGATGAATTTTCAAAGAAGCTGAATATCATCAGAAATGAGATAACTGAACTTGATGAAGAAGGGGTATATAAGAAATTTGAAAACATTCAAATGATTGCTCCCGGACAGTTCAATAGCGATATTGCTGCTCAGGCAAAGGCGCATCTTGAAAAGCTTAAATCAATTTATTCTGAAAAATATAAGAAAGTCAGAAAAGAAAATGACAATTACATAAACAGTGTAAAGAAGGAATATGGCAGCGATTATTTGTACGATCGTAAAATGAAATACCATAACAAGTCGCTTGAAGAGCTTGTACTTAACACAACTGTAAAGGAAGTATTCCGGGAAACACCCAACGGCCTGATGCAAAAGGTTGCTCCTATTTATAAGAAGCCCGATTTTAAGAATGGAAGGGCTCATTTCCTTGCATCAGAAAAAAATATTTTAGGTAGTTCAGTTTATACCCTGTGGTTTAATGTTGGTGCCATTTGGTTTATGTGCCTGATTCTATATCTTGCATTATATTACGACTGGCTGAGGAAATTAATCAACATAGGAGTGTTCAGCTTTAAAAAGAAGAAATTGAATTAATTAAACGCCCTTTCCTGATTGGATAAGTAAAGAATAAATACTTACCAAATTAACGACAAAGAGCTATCAAATACCATAAGATTTTATTTTTATGGCGTTTGATAGCTCTTTGGTATCTCTTTTCAGTGTTTCAATGATTAGGGGTAATATGTCTTCATGCTTTATAAAGCATAAGTAAATTTATAAAAAATTAATATACAAATAGTTGCAGGTAATTAAAAAGAAAAGCCCGCCAATAACGGCAGGCTTTAACTTTTTTAATTACCTATACTGAATATTATTATCTACTGCCATTGCTAAAATGTAGATTTCTGAAATGTTCTGAAATTTAAAGTTGTATATCAATTTAGTTTTCTTTACAGGAAGGATCAATCAGATTTCTTCAAATCTTTAAAACAAACCATCCTTAAAAGATTCAATTACAAAATTATCTTCTATTTAAAAAGTCATGGGGTAAAGATTGATAATAAAAGGGGACAAAAAAGTAAAAATTCTCTGCTTTTTAAGATAAAACAAAAGCAACCCTGAATATTAAAATCAGGGTATAAAAAACTATGGTTTCTAATAGGTTCAGTATTAGTAAATCAGTAAGATCAGAAAGTCCTTGAAATATTAAATCCAAACCTTATATCTCCATTAAGCCAGCTTCCAGTTGTTTCAGCTATATATGCAGTTTCAAATATGCCGGTTGCATTAGTGAAAAAAAGCTGAAATACATGTCCGCCTGTTTCTATTTCAAAGCCTGCAGAAAGTGGATTTTTTTTATCGGAATCATTTTTATTGAATAAATAATGGTATTCTCCTGTGATGGCCATCCATTTAGTAATTTTAAAACGACCTCCTGCTCCAAGGGCAAATAAATCATTACTGTCTTCAGGCGTTTCGACCAGATTATAATGAATATAAGTTGGCATTAACTGCATTGAGATGCTTTGGTTAAATTTTCTGGAAGCAAGTATTTGAAACGAATAGTTCATTCTATGTGCGAACAGGTATTTTCTGCCATCATCAGGCCATTTGTCCGACGAGATATTCATTGAGCCCAGTAGCCCTAAAGTCAATGGAATGCCTTTATCTCCATCACTTTGTCTGAGCAGAAGTTGCTTGGCAAAAAAATCCCAGTTGCTTTTGTAAGTACTTCTGCCAATACCTATTGAAGTGGTTTCTGATAAACCATATTCAAGTCCAAATCTTATTGTTGCAAGGTCTAGTCCCCATAAATCTGAAAACCCGGAACTCAAGGGACCAAAGCGGTGCGAAATAAGAAATATAAGTTCTCCCTTTCCCGGAATTTTGGTAGTGTGGGCATTAATTAACTGAACTGATTTAAAGACGGCATCAGTATATTCCGGTTCCAGCTTGTATGTTTGTTGCTCATCAAGAATATCTTCAATATTTTGAGCATTAAGAGTGATTGTGAATATTATCAGCAATAAAGTATAAAACAGTTTCATATCAGTTAGTTTTCATTGGTTCCAGATTGAATTTAAGGGTAACTTCAATTTCGCGGGCAATATTTTTTTCAACTACCTTTGGAATTTTAATATCATAATCTGAAGGCTTAATAATAAACGTTGATTGCGCAATCCATTGTTCGTTTGTTTTTTCAATAGTTCCTTTTATTTCTATTTTTTTTGAAACACCATGAATAGTCAATTCACCGTCGAGTATTACATTTTGTTTTTCAGATCTCTGAGCATCAATTTCCAGCAGGTTTTTAATATTGGCTTTTAATACAGCCTGAGGATATTTGTCTGATTCTACATAGTTTTCATTAAAATGTTCCTGCATAAGCGCCTTGTCAAAAACGAAGGCTTTCATCAATACCTTGGAAACAACCTCTCCGGTTTGTGTGTCAACAATGCATGTTGCCTGATTGTTATATGCTTCTATGTTTTCAACAGGTGTTGCTGAAAAAAAGCGGATATTACCATTTCGTGTCAGATATCTTTGACCAAACGACTGAAAAGTAAACACTGAAAGCAGTATTACCAGAATTGTAAGCTTTTTCATTTTCAATTGTTTTTTATTCCCTGTTCTACCCAGGCGTTAATCTTATTTATCGTACATTCAGGCAATTTATCTGAATTTTGAGGCATTGGCGATACTCCTGATTCATGTTTAATAACTTTCATCAATTCACCCGATTGAGCATAGGGTTTTATGTTTTCATATCCTTCCAGATTGACTCCTCCGGATGCATATCCTGAACTATGGCATGATATACAGCTATTTTGAATAATTGGATTTACATTGGCAGTAAACGACATGTTTTCTGTACTGCAACTATCTGTTTCTGACCCGAAATATTCAACTTCATTGTGCCATGTACAGCCGGAGAAAAGTATAAGTATAATTGAAATCAGAAGTATGTTTAGCTTGAAAATCAAATATGAATTTTTAGAATTCTTCATAACTATATTTTTTAAAACCTGGGTTTTCCCTTAATTCAACTGAATCTTATTTGTAAACTCTCCTTTTTGCGTAAGGGTTTTCACAAAATGAATACCCGGGCTTATGTTTTCTAAATTAAGCACTGTTTTATTTGAACTTATATTGTATTTGTTGAATACAATCTTTCCATTTAAATCATAAATGATAATACTTGATATTTGACTTTCCGATTCTATATTCAATTGTCCTTTAGCAGGGTTGGGATAAATCTTAAACAGATTACTTTCATTGTTAAAGACAGTATTAGTTTTGCTTTCAGCTACGGTCAGCTTACTTGTATAAATTTTATCACCGCTTGTACTTCCATTACCGTTTGCAGCATTAATGGCAGCGTAAAATGTTACATCGCCGGTTCCGGCCGCAGGGGCAATCCAATCGAAACTCCAGGTTATACTTCCGTTTACAGGTGTAATTCCGGCAGATTTATGAGTAACTGATTTATTGTTATTTACAAGCTTTGTTTTTGTTTCATCGGTAATTACAAAAGAAGCTTGTTTTCCTCCGGCGCTTTCTGCTGTTATTTCAAAGCCTATTTTCTGGGCAGTTGCATCGCTTGCATTAATGGAGACAGTGTATTTTTCACCAGTCACATAACCTGATGCCGGAATATTTGTACTTATCCAATCGACCGGATTTAATGAACTGGTATGGCATTGGGCACAGGTTTCTTTATCTATAGGCGATCCTGTCTTAGCACCCGGTGAAGCAGAGTTATATAAAACTGAAGAAATAAATACAAAACCTGCAATCAGTATTACAATGCTAAAGATTAATTTTTTTTCCATAGGTTTTTGTGTTTTTTAGTGAGTATGTACTTTTCTTAATGATTTATGGTTTTCTTAAAACCAATTATAAATCAAAAAGTTCACTATACAATTTAAAAAATTATTTAATAATAAATACATTGTTTTTTAGCTAATGGAAAATGTTTTCATTATCTTTATTAAGACATGTATTTATAAATAATATTAAATGGGGGAGATATGAGAGAAAGTGTATTATTTACTTGCCGTCAATTAATCTTTTGTGTTTTTTTATTTGCAGCAATAGCAGGACAATCCAAAGATTTAAATCCTACATTCAATAAAGTTTTTCTTCAGGGTGAATTGACTATTATTGAAATATTCATGGATGAAAACGACAAACAGATTCTGCTTAACCCCAAAGATATTCATGCAGATATTTATTATCCGGCCGATTTCCATTACAGTAATTCAAAACTTGATACTACAGTCTACAAGGTTGGTATCCGGTTAAGAGGTAAAACAGCCAGAGGTAGCAAGAAAAAACCTTTTAAAATTGATTTCAAAGAATATGGAGGTGAACAGTTTCTTAAATTGAAGAAGCTTAATTTAAAGCCGAATACTAATGATCCCAGTCAGCTGCGTGAATATCTTACAACACTCATGTATCGCAAAATGGATGTGCCCGTTGCAAGGGCTAATTATACTGAAGTCTATATAAATGAAGAATATATGGGAGTCTACCTCAATGTTGAAAACATTGATGATGAATTTGTTGACCGAAGGTTTGGATCCGAAGGAGGTAATCTTTATAAATGTGTTAACGGGACGACATTACAGCTTTCCAACAACGTCTTTGATAATAAACTGTTTGAGCTTAAAACAAATGAAGATGTTAATGACCGTAAGACTCTTAAAAATTTCATTGAAGTCATCAACGATAAGAGTGTAAGCAATTGGAGTGAAAAGATTAGTACAGTTTTTGAAGTCGATAATTTCCTGAAACAGCTTGCTGTTGAAGCTATGACAGGCCATTGGGACGGCTATACCTATAACATCAACAATTACTACTTATATGAAAATCCTGAAACCGGAAAGATTGTTTTCATTCCTTATGATATGGACAACACCTGGGGAATCGATTGGGTAGGGAAGGACTGGGGTACACGAGATTTGCTCGACTGGTCATCTGATGCCAACAATACCCCCCTGACCAACAGGATTCTTGATGTTAAGGAATTCAAAGACAAGTATATCCGTTACCTTTATGAAGTGCTGAATTATTTCAAAGACTATCAATATTTTGACTCTATTAAATCTAATCATTATAGTTTGCTTTCCAACTCAATTGACAATGATTTGTATTATTTAATGTCGTTCAATTTTGAACACAGCGACTTTTATGCTTCATGGGAAGAAGCTGCCGGAGGTCATGTTAAATATGGCATTGCTGAGTATATCGAAACGCGGACAAGGTATGCTGAAATGCAGCTACCTGATATAACAGGCAACGATCTTTTTGAAGCAAAATCTTTTAATATATATCCTAATCCCTGTAATGGTGAAGCTGTAAATATTTCATTCTCTAATAAAGATATAAAAGACATAAGCATTTTCAATTCTCTGGGTGTTTTAGTAGAATTCAACCTGCAAGGCAATAACAAGCTTAGGTTTAGAAATAAGCTAAGCAAGGGCATCTACATTATAAAATGTGAAGGGAAATCGGAAAAGTTTGTTGTGAGGTAATCAGTTGAAAGTATTGTCATTGGTAGTTTTGACCCAATTATATTAGGAACAATGTGAATATGACAGGGAATGAATTTCTTCTGTTAGGGCTAAAGCCCATGGTGTCAGGCGATCATGCATACCCCGGCCTAAAGGCCGGGGTTAATAAAAAGTAGGATTCTGCCAATAATAACCCTGGCCTTTAATACGTATTAAGTTAAGAAGTTAATAATAACCCTGGCCTTTA
>CAYUEI010000004.1:0-40454 GCA_964443445.1 uncultured Prolixibacteraceae bacterium
CCTTTTCCTCCAGAATAAAATCATATCTTTTATCATCACCAATTGATTTTTGGCGATCCAATCGTTGGTCCTGACTGCTGCACCTTAAATAACGCAAAATCCTCATATTTATCACAATAATTAAGTATACACAAATATACTATATAATTGTGACATTTGCAAAGAAAAACAACAATATCAGGGTGTAAATCACAAAATATTGCTCACAAAAAAAAGTTTACTTGAAAAATGTGATTGTAGTATTTATCGAATCGGTCACCTGCTGGAATCTTGTTTCTGAATTAAATTCTGGTTACCACCTTGGATCTTTGATCAAAGGTTCAAGATTATGAAGTTGAACAGTAATTGGTATCTTCGATTGAAGCTGGAACGGCAAAGTTTACTTTCTTTTTAATCAGACAACCCAATTTGAAAGAAAACTGTGCACCATTGTTTCCAATTTCTGAGCATTCTTATTTACCGAAAACTGTGCATTGATATTTCCAATTACAAAACCCTTAAATAAGGATTTTGAATTATTTAATTTATTAGATTTGTTTTAGAATGTTAAAACAAACTATAAATGAGATTATTTGTTTCTTTTATAAATAAGAAAATGTTAAGCAAAATGCTTTTTGTTTTTTTAATATTAAGTGTCATTTTATTGATTTTTACTTCTGCAATTACTGTTACACCTGGAAGATATATAAAACCTATGATGGATAGTACTTATTTTGTTGAATTTCAAAAGAATATTATTCCAAAATATGGTACTTTCAGAGAATGTATTCTCGGTAAAACAATTGACACTACAATTAGTATAAGTAGGACAGATAAAGATCAGGCTATCAGAATTTCCGAATATATCACAAACGAATACAAGCAATTAGGCGATGAAGCATTAGTAAATCATAGTTATGGAGACCCCATTAATTTGATTGGATTTAGTTTTAATGTTCACTATTTATTTTATAAATCCACATTATTTGAAGTTCATCTAAAGTGTGATGGATTTTTGAAATCATCTGAATTAGGAACAGAAGCTCAATATGGAAATAAAATTATATCAATTTTCCTTCTTAAATACGGTGACCCAACAGAGCATATAGACTACAACGATGGTTTTAATAAATATATTTGGGAAAATAATACAAATTTTATGTCACTACAAATAATATTTGATGACAATAAAAAAGTTTCAAGTATGGAAATTGTTTATCGGTCAAAGTTTTTGATGAAATACATTTATGATGATTTTATTGAGAGAGTTGCAAAAGAAATTATAAATGAAACTTCAAAATTTTAAATTTGAACTATATCAATAAGTATATTATTGATAGATCTTTCCCATTTATAATTATTCAAAAAAAAATTGGTCTAACCCCTTATATATTGGACATTAGTAATTAGCATATTATAAGTTCTTTTTGTCTAAGGAAGATTCCTTAATTTCCAAATTTAGAAGCACTAAACTCTTTTTGAAATTTAGTCCAACTATTTAAGGGACTAAGACAGTTTCGGAACAAAACCTGTAGACAAATCATTTGTAAATGTTAAGCTGAAAGAATTATTTAAAAAATATGGAGTACAAGTTGATGGAAATGTAAATAGTCATTTGTTCAGGAAAACATTAGGTAATCGAGTGTTAAAAACCAACAACTACTCCAACGAGTCAATTATACTATTAATGGAACTTTTTGGACACAGCTCCCCCTCAACAACAAAAAGGTATTTGGGTATAAGGGAACGGGAAGTATTGGACGTGTATGACTCGTTAAGCTTGTAGTTTTCCTATAAACTATTAAAACAATCGTATAATTTCCAAAATTTGATCCTTTTTTGAATTGAGTGATAGTTTTTATTACAAAGAAATCGAAAAAAGTTGTTTAAAATTCTGTTTAATTGTATCCAAATATTTGGTTTTAGCAATGTCTGAAAGAAAGGATTTATTTATCATTTCCTTCATTTTATCTTCTGTGCCTTCAAATTGCTTCACTATTTTTGTAAGTAGTCTTTCCTCTATCCCAAATCTTCTACCTAATTCGGTAAAATCCTTTATTGTATATAAATAATTCTGACCTCTGGGCAAACTCGTTCGTTCAAGCTCTCTGAATAGATTTAATGCAATAGGGGAATCATTAACATGAATCTTAGTGTTCATTAAGTCATAAGAAGGAGATAGTTGCATATCGCCATCTGAGGTTTCTAATAATGAAAAATTTTTCAAATGCGCATCTCCATTACCTATGAGATAGTTAAAAATTAAGATTTTAATGAACTCCACCTTGTTTAAAGCAGAAAGAACATCTCCAAAATCTTCATATGTTTTAGCATCGTACTTATAGCTTCCATCATTGTTCTTCTTCGCTTGAAGAACTGAAGCGAAGTCTTCTTGATTTAGCTTTTCTCCTTTTTTGTTATAATCAAATCTTCTGGTAACATAAGCAGGCGTTCCATTGGCAAATTTCATAAAACAACATTCTGCGGTTCTAATTTTATATAATTGTTTTGCCATCTGCATAGTTACATGTTCATTTGCAGGTGAATCAGAAGGTAAGTCGAATCTTGAAAGAAGAGGTTTAATGATGTACATTGAGTATTCATTTTTAGCAAGGGTTGGTGATAATTCGGCACCCCTTGCTTTTCCAATAAATCCTTTTACTTGAATACCTGATATACTGAATCCCGCAGGATAGCCATCAATAACCTTCGAAATATCCTCCCAATTAAAGTTAAGCTGTGGGTTGATTTTTGATCTATCAAAAAGTCTCTTTTCACATGAGGAACAGAACCCCTTAATATTATCCTTCAAACATCCAAAGCAGTGTTCCATAACTAATCAATTTTTTTTACTGTTATTGCACCAATTGTGTCTTCACTGCAAGTGTATGCTAATAGCCCCCAATCATCACTTATATCAATCCCTAAAGCCTTGCTTATTCTTTTTCTGTTTTCACCTTCGCTTAATATTGATTGAAAAAAATGAAAGAGTTCATTAGATTGATATTCTTTTTGATTTTTTGGCATATTTACCGAAATTGGTCTTGTATTGTCGTCATCCAGAAACGCGTCATCATAAATAAAATGATAGCCATTATCATCCTTCCATAGTTCGCCTGCCTTTATCTTTCCTTTATATATGACTTCTAGTCTCATTTAACTTGTTTTATCTCGATTTTCATTTCTAAATTAAGAAACCGAAGTATTTCTATTATTATATCTAATCTTGGATTCGTTTTTCCTAACTCTATATCTGAAATAGTAGTTCTTGATAGAGCAGTGTATTCAGATAATTCGCCTATAGTCAAGTTTAAAACTTTCCTTCTAGCTCTTATAATTTTTCCTAATTCCTCGGCATTCATAACCAGTTATTTGGTTTTTATTTCACAAATATAAGTTTTTTTTCACAAATGTCATCTTATAACCAGTTATCTTTTTAAAAACAAACAAACCAATAATTTTTATCGAAAATGACAACTAATAACCATTATACTGGACAACAGCCTGGGTGGAAATACTATCAAGTCGTGGAATAACTGGTTGTTCTGCGTGAATGACGATGTGGCAATCATCTATTCATTGCGGTGATGTTGCAAGGCAAGCGAGGTGAACTTGTAATTAGCAACTTTAAAGTGCCAAATTCTCGCAATTGGGAAGTTCCATTTTTTTAAAAACCCTTCATTTTTGAAATAAGAAAAGCCCAATATATTTTAAATTCAATGGTTTATTTTAAAAGAGGGACAATATCATCCCTCTTTTTTTTGCTTCAATAAAACGCATAGTATGTGTATTGTGTACACATTAGCATTCTTGCCCAATTGAAAAATAGATATTATAAATGCGACAAAAAAATTTTCATTTCAATTAATTATTTAAAACTTTATTACTGTTATCTAAATTTTTGCTGCTTTTAAAACCCAATAAAGTTCCAAAATCTGCATCTGGATCTTTGAGCTTAATTAAACTCCTACAGCTAATAAAATATCCTGAAATTCGTTGATCTCCTTGACGTGTTGATCTGAACCCACGATCGTTCATGATTTTTCCAACTGTAATTGGATTAATCCTACGAACAAATTGTGGATATTTCACGATTAACAATTCAACAATCTTAATAGTTGACATGAATTCCTCTTCAGATTCATTATCTGGCAATTCTACAAGTTCGTCAAGAATCAATTCTACATCCATTTTCTGTACATAATCAACATACAGCGCATTTAGTTTTTCTTTATCACATGCTTGATAAGAATATTTAAAACCCTGAATGAATAAATTGTGGGCTTCCATGAACATTGCTTTATAATCAACTTTATCCAAGCCTTCCCAATTTATACTTTCTATTTCTACAGGAATAACTCTTCTATTTTGGGATTCTCTTACAATGTTCAGATTATTACCTGAACCTGCAAAAGAACATCTTCTTTTAATAGTTGATATCCTGCGATCATATTTTCGTCTGGTAGTCATTTTTTTTTGAGACAACACGTTTTTAAAAGTTTGTGCTGAATCATATGTCCGTCCGTCCATTTCATCATCTATAACTAATAACGACTGCCCCATTATAACTTTGAAGTCATCATCAAATGTCAAAGAATGTTCTACTTGATAATCGCGCAATTCCTTGGGAAGGATGGAATTACGTAGTAACGTAGATTTTCCAATACCTTGTTCAGTTGAAAGAATAGCAAGGAAAAACTCATTTGGATATTCACCATCCAAAGCTTGGGCGATCATTCCAACATACCATTTTTTAATAAAGTATAGAGCGTCTTTTCTTTGAATTTCTTTGTTCTTCAATACAATATTCTCGAACCACATTTCGAAATTCCCAGTTGTACTATATTCTTTGTTATTTTCAATAAATTCAAGTACAGGATTTCGTTGGCTGATATAATTCGATTTGATAACTTCTTCGTACCTTGACCTTGGAATCTCACGTTCGAAATCTTTCTTCAAATCAATAAATAAAGTATTGTAATCAAGTTCATTAATGATCTCACCATTTAGGGTTAAGTCCTGTATAAAAGTATCATATCGAACACCGTTGTTGTTTAAATAATCAGCAATATCATCCGCTGTGATTTTTTCCTTTTTATCACTTATCTGACTAGAATAACCCAGATTTTTTAAACATCTCAATGCAGCTCTGTAATCTTTGATATCTTCTAAAACCTGCAACACTTGGAAGTGATTATAAGGTTTTTCTGACGTAAAAGATGTTGAAGTTGAAAAGCAATAAAAAACTTTACTTTCAGTAAAATAGTACCCAGAGTGAAATGAAGTTGTTGAACCAGGTCTAAGTAGATATTTTTTTTCTGAATCTTCATTAACAACTTGCCATCCATGCTTTTCGAATAATTCAATAATATCGTAATTATCATTGAATTCGATTATTGCAGGCTCTTTATAAACGAATTTTGAACTATCTTCATTCTTTTCTAAAGCTTGGAAATGACGGTTAAGACTGCGAGCAGATTCCAATAAAAGCTCACGTTCTTTCTTTGTAATTATTGGAATGTCTACTTCCAGATTTTCAATGTCAAACTTCCCTCTTTTAACCTTGTTATTCACTTTACTTGTACAAAAATAGCCACCTTCTCCACGAGTCTCTATGATAACTGCTCCATCTGAATGATGAGCAAGCTTTTGACTTTTTTCGATTGACACTTCTTGACACCTATATATAAGGTGATATCCTTTATTGGGAGTAGTCTGTATGATTAACCTTGATTTTAACTCTTCAGGAATCAATGCACTATATTCCTTAGCTATTTTACCAGAGGGATCATTTTTTATATCAATGTCTATTATTTCCAGATTACCAGAGATCTTTCCACATATAATTCCTACTGTCCTATTATTCTTGTAATGTTCTAACCAACTATCAATTGGTGCCATTGTGTTTTGATAATTTCTCCATTCCTTGAACGGTGTCTTATCATCTTTTACAGGTATGACCGAAAGGCCAAATTCATTTGATTTACATGTTTCGCTCATTTTCGTTAGAACTATTTTTTCTTTCATTATTTGTGAGCAAGTTCTTCATTAGGAATTGCTTTGTCCAGGTTGCAGCTTTCATGTAATTGCTTCTGGCATTTTCTTGAATAACTTCAAAAAAATCACTTGGTAGCGATAAATTCATCTTAACTACCTTTGTTTTTGTTTTTTTCATTTTTAATAAATTTATTTTTTTATTTATTGGATCTTATCCATTATATAAATATCTCACTATCCACAAAAAGTCATTATTTGTGGCAATTAATTGCAAAAAATATTCATTTTATTTTTTGCTCTTTTAAAAGACAAGGTGACAAGATCAAATTCTGAATTTTAACATATAAGAAGCAGTAGCAGTTAAATATAAGTATACCCATAAACGACTGCTACTGCTTCAAGAAAAGTTCAAAAACTATATTTCATCTTGTCATCTTGTCACATTGGGGGTGGTCGACAACAAAAACAAAAAATGAATTTTATTAAAATAAGTATGCTCATTATTGAAAGTTTTTAATGATGAAATTTTTTAAAAGTTTCTCTTGCTTCATTAGTGTAGTAGATTCTGCCTCCACGTTTATAGAAAGCCAAGCCTGATTTTCGATAATTCGCTGTTGTTCTTTTAGAAATATTCCATTTTTGCATTAGCATGGCATTATCCCAATCTTCTTCAACTTCTTCTTTAAACTTTTTTATTAAAGCATTTTCCTCCTTCAAAGAGTCAATTTGCTTTTGAAGTTCCTGAAACTTAAAACTAAAATCCTGACTCTGAAAAATAGGATACTGATAGGAATTGGAAGTGTAGTTCATAACTTACCTCCATTTCCTTCTTTAGTTCTTGATTCAAGAAAGTAAACTATCTCATCGTAATCATAAATCCAGGTCCCAGATGAAGTTCTCTTCCCATGAATTTCCCCTTTGTTACGAAGTTGTAAAAGAATTGATTCAGAAATGCTAAGCATTTCGCACACATTCCTTGTCCTTAACCACTTTTTGGTCTGTAGGTTTTCAACTTTATCAATTGCCCTTGTAACAATGTCAGAAATCAATTGATCATTTTCCCCAGACAAATCAATAAAAATTGGTTCAGAACTTCCATCTTTAACTTTAGATTTTAAAGCATTAACAACTCCATCATAGGGATATAACCAGGTTCCTGTTGACAGGTACACCGATGGTATATCCCCATTGACACGAAGTTGCGCAAGTGTTGAGTCAGAGATGCTCAACATCTCACGTACTTGACTAGATCTCAACCATTTCTTTGGTAGATCTTTTTTTAAACGATTGTAAATTTCCTTTGATAACTTATCAATGAAATTTTCCTCTTCAAGAAGTAATTTGGGCATAATATTCCCCCCATAATTACCAGAAGGGAAAATTGGGAATGATGAACAAGATAGTCATCCCCTCACCACTAAAGGTAAGATTTTAAAAATTAATAATGTAATTAATTAATTTTCTTGTTCAATATCTATTTTGCAAATGTAAAATAAAAAAACGACATTTCCAAATTTATTAAATTTATTTTATTGATTATCTATTATTTATACAATATCATTTTGAATAATTATAATTTTCATATGAAATCATTATGATGCATTTACAATTGATTTATCAATAATATTTGCTTCACTTAATTTTTTATCTACTAAGTCCATATCTTGGGATACTTTAGTATCAACCACTTTACAATAAATCTGAGTAGTGCTAATGTTCTTATGACCAAGCATTTTCTGAACGGTCTCTAATGGCACACCATTACAAAGAGTAACAGTTGTTGCAAAGGTATGTCTACCCAAATGCATGGTAATATGCTTTTTAATTTCACATATATCTTCAATTTCAGATAAATAAGCATTTAACTTTTGATTACTTTTTACAGGAATTGGTATATTTTTCTCATGACATTCAGGATCGCTTGAATATTTGTCAAGTATCGCTTGAGCAGGTCTGAGAATGGGTAACGAAGCTCGTACCAAGGTTTTTTTCCGCGCATAGATAATCCAGTTCTTACCATCTATGCCTTTAGAAATGCTTTGATTAGTTAATGCCTTTAAATCAGAATATGAAATCCCAGTGTAACAGGCAAATAAAAAGACGTCTCTAACTTCATCAAGACGTTTGATCTTAAATTCTTTTTTTTCTATTCTCTTTAATTCCTCATCTGTAAGATAACCTCTGTTAACTTCTTTGAATGCTGTTGCATACCCATAGAAAGGATCATATCTAATGTAACCATTTTTCATTGCATAATGAACAACCTGCTTCAATTGCTTTAGGTATTTAACTGTTGTATTTGTTGCAATTTTATATTCCGCACGAAGATATATTTCAAAACGTTGAATAAAATTGACATTCAATTTTCCAAATTCAATATCTTTTACCTTATATTGAATCTTGATAAAATCCTTGAGCCTATTTAAAGCTGTCTCATAGTGCTTTGCTGTTCTTTTAGAATATTTACTCCCAATTTCTAAGTTTATTAACTTAATATTTTCTTCAAAAACTTTAATTAGGTAATAGATCTCTTTATCCTTGTCCCGAAACTTTGAAATAAAATGATCTATCGTAGCTTGTTTACCGTTCGCAACTAGAAGGTTATAATAATTATTTACTTCATTAAGTTGCTCATCCAAATAATTGTTAAGTATCCTAGCAGACTCACTTCGTCCCTTCATATGCTGAAGTTTTTCATCCCAAAAATCAGGATCAATAGACCTACCAGTTGCTAACTCAAGTCTTCTCCCATCGACTGTAATTCTCTTGTAAATAGGAGCTTCTCCGTTTTTAAACCTTTTGCATTTCTTCAATTGCAAGGAAATTGTAAAATTTTGTTTCATAATAATGTTTTTTTATAATTTTATTTTTACAAAAATCCTTTGTTTTTTTGGCTTTTCAAGGTGCAAAAAAGTGCAAAAAGGTGCATGCATTATTCTGATTATGTGTACATTATAACTTTTAGCGAGACCTATCGAAGTTCTATGTAGAATAGGTCTCGATTTTAACACCTATTATTAGGATAAATACAGTGAATTTTCAGGTAGTTTAAAAAAAATAAAGCCTAGTAATCAAGGACTTTAGGCTTTATCAAAAACTTCGAAGTATATTTCTGAGCCTTTCACGGGACTCGAACCCGCGACCTGCTCATTACGAATGAGCTGCTCTACCAACTGAGCTAAAAAGGCAATAAGTAAGCGTATACAAAAATATACGACTCGTTTAAATATCTGAAAATAAAAGACAATTTCTTTATCTCTTAGTAAAAAATAAAAATTGTACCTTTAAGTTTAAGTTAAAATGATTCATTTTCAACATAATGTCCTGAATCGTTTTATCATGTTTTATACTTTTGCCCCCTTAAATTTTTAAAAATGAGTAATATATTCTATCCTAAGTTTTTTAGTCTCAAACGAAAAGGCTTACTTTTCAATCAGTGGAAGACAGATACTTTATCAGGAATAATAGTTGGTATAGTTGCACTTCCGTTAGCGATTGCATTTGCTGTAGCATCGGGTGTATCGCCTGAGAAAGGTTTAATAACGGCAATAATTGCAGGATTTATAATTTCATTTCTGGGAGGCAGCAGGGTTCAGATTGGTGGTCCGACCGGAGCATTCATTATAATTGTATATGGTATAATTGAGAAGTATGGTCTTGACGGATTAATGATTTCAACAATTCTGGCAGGTATTATGCTTGTCCTATTTGGTGTTTTGAAATTAGGTTCACTATTGAAGTATATACCCCACCCTCTAGTTGTAGGATTTACAAGTGGTATAGCTGTGGTGATATTCTCAACTCAAATAAATGATGCATTTGGTTTGGGTATTGAAAAACTACCTTCAGGGTTTATTGAAAAATGGTCGACTTACTTTAGTTCCTTTGGGTCAATCAATTTTACTGCATTAATAATTACTGCAATAACAATAATAATTTCTCTTTATACAAAGAAAATTACGAAGAAGATACCGGGATCTTTCATTGCTATAATTTTGATGACAGTAGCTGTTCAGGTTTTCAAACTTCCTGTAGCAACTATAGAATCATTGTTTGGTGAGATATCAGGTTCTTTCAGCTTTGTTTTCCCTGAAATCAATTTTGGCAATATACCCCATTATTTTGCTCCTGCTTTAACGATAGCATTACTTGGGGCTATTGAATCATTACTTTCAGCAGTTGTTTCAGATGGTATGATAAGTAGCAATCACAGGTCAAATACTGAGCTTGTAGCCCAGGGTATAGCAAATATAGTAACTCCACTATTTGGCGGAATTCCGGCAACAGGAGCAATAGCTCGTACTGCTACCAATGTAAATAATGGAGGAAGAACTCCTCTGGCAGGAATAATACATGCTATTACTTTACTTTTAATAATGATATTTTTTGGTAAGTTGGCGAAGCTTATTCCAATGCCTTGTTTGGCAGGGATACTTATTGTTGTTGCTTACAACATGAGTGAATGGAGAAGTTTTACTTCAATACTAAAGGGTTCGGTCTTCGACATAATAGTTTTAGTTTCAACATTTTTACTCACTGTTTTGGTCGACCTTACCGTAGCTATAGAAGTTGGAGTTGTTCTTTCAGCAGTTTTATTTATGAAACGCATGTCCGATATAGGGACGAAACTACCAGAAGACATTGACAGTGATCTTGTTGATAAATATGATGATTTACCAAAAGGTATTAACATTTATGAAATAAGCGGTCCTTTATTCTTTGGTTCAGCCAAGTCTTTTACTGAAATGATTAAACAAGTAGGTATGGAATCTAAAATTCTCATAATCAGAATGAGACATGTCCCTTTTGTTGATTCTACGGGAAGTAACAACTTTAAAGCGGTAATAAAAACTATAAAACACAACCACACAAGGATATTGCTTTCAGGAGTAAATCCTACAGTCCTTGAAGATTTAAGGAAAAGTGGAATAGCAGAAATGCTTGGGGAAGAAAACATATACGACTTGTTTGATAAAGCCAGAGATGCTGCGTTGGAATTAAATGCAACTTTATCAAAGAAGAAACATTAATAGCTGAAAAGCTGAATATTAAAAAAAATTGTAAGAATAATATCTGATAAATAAATTTCATGCAAATTTGTGTACTTAAAATGATATATTTTTACTTTGGCTCAGTCTTTGTAATAATATAACTTGAAATATAAGCTTAATAAATTTTATAAAGATGTGTTCGTTTCGTAAAACAAATAAAAAACAAAATTTAAGTATATGAAAAAAGTACTATTAATTGTAGCAGCAATATTTTGTTTTGCTGTAGTAAAAGCTCAGGATGCTTCTCCTGTAGTTGCTGATTCAACAGCTAAAGCTAAAATCACTTTTGAAAAAATGGACCATGATTATGGTACAATCAATCAGGGAGCTGATGGCAATTGTGTATTCCTTTTTAAAAATGACGGGAATGCTCCGCTTATTCTTTCAAGTGTAAGGGCTTCGTGCGGATGTACTACTCCATCATGGACAAAAGATCCTATAATGCCGGGAGCTTCCGGGGAAATAAAAGTAAGGTATGACACTAACAGAGTTGGAGCTTTTTCAAAGACAATTACTGTAAATTCAAATGCTGAAAATGCAACATTAACTCTTAGAATTAGCGGAACAATTAATGCAAATCAGCCAATAACACCTGCTCCGACAAATTAAGTAGTTTTATCAGTTTGATTTTCTGAATGAAGGCATTTCTGACTATTATTTTGTTGGTATTATCAAATACCTTCATGACATTGGCTTGGTATGGTCACTTGAAATTTAAGGAGATAAAGTGGTTTTCAGCCTTGCCTCTTATTTCTGTTATACTTATTAGTTGGGGAATAGCGTTATTTGAATATTTCTTTCAGGTGCCAGCTAACAGAATAGGGTTTAAAGGTAACGGAGGACCGTTTTCACTTTTCCAGCTTAAAGTAATTCAGGAATCAATTACATTAATTGTGTTTACCATTTTTGCGTTATTTGCCTTTAAAACTGAAACTTTTAAATGGAACTATATGATAGCTTTTGTATTTATAATGCTGGCAGTATATTTTGTTTTTAAGGAATAAATAAGGTCGATTAAGATTATCAAATATAATTAAACCAAATTTGAGGGCATGAGGCTTTCAGATTTGGTTTAATTTTTTAAAAACATCATAAAATTGATTTATAAACCTGTTAATTACGGTTTAAAAAATCAGCAACTTCCTTCCACGCCATTTTGCTCTCTTTAAAATTCCCGAATATCTGGAAAACATGAAACATCCCTTCATATCTTGTTAAAGTTACATCAACTCCCTTGTCTTTTGCTTTTTCGTAAACAGTAACAGCGTCACTTTCAAGAACTTCATGAGTGCCCACCTGAATTAACATTCTTGGAAAACCAGTAAACTCTCCATAAACCGGTGAAAGGTATTTATCATGAGGGTCGGTGTTGCCAGCATAGGCTACAATTTTATTTTTCATTGCAGGAATTTTTTCATTCTCCTTTAACCCAAACATCGGGTCTTTATGAATGTTATATTTATAAGATTCTCCTTCCATTGCAATATCAGCCCAGGGTGACATGCAAATCAGTGCTCCGGGAAGTTGTTTACCTTCATCTCTTAACTTAGCTGTTAAGGCCAAAGTCAGATTTCCTCCGGCGCTATCTCCAACAATAATTATATTTTCAGGTTTATATCCCTCATTCAACAACCACTCCCATGCTTTATAAGCATCTATCAAAGCTGCAGGATATATATTTTCAGGTGCTAATCTATAGTCGATTGTAAGAACAGAAGCTCCCCCGCTTAATCTGCAATAACGAACAGCAAGAGTACGATACAAATCACCTAATCCGATAATATAAGCCCCTCCATGAAACTGAAGAATTACAGTATCACTAGCGTTACCCTTTTCCAGAAGTTCAGCCGGTAAGCCTTCAATATTAAACTTAGTCAGTTTATATCCATGAGGAGCTTTCCACTTTGAGGCTTTACTTGAATATTCCTTACCCATATCAAGCATTTTACCATTTTTCATTGCCTTGCTTTGAAAAGTATTACGTACGCTTTCCCTGACAATCCATCCACTAAAAGAAATACCCTTGCCATAAGATAATCCGGTATTAAAAATGAAAACAATTAAAACAAACAATATATTGATTCTCTTCATTTTACTTAACTATGTTAATATAATGCAATTTACAAACATCCTGATATATCTTAATAAAAAAAGTATCATAAAAATATAAAAAAGGAAATATCATAAAAAATGTTTGTCAAAATTCGAAATATATTCTGTTAAATATTTTCCTAAATATTGATTTGATTTTTATAAGGATAAGGATTGAAAGATTAATCTTTTTTTGTAAATTTCTATTCTGATAAACAATGTATATTTAAAAGTTAATATGGATTATTCAGAAGAGAAATATAAGGTTCTGGTTGAGTCGGCTTATGATAGTATTTTAATTGTTAAAGACTTCAATATTGTTTTTGCCAATAAAAAATCATTTGAGATTTCGGGGTATTCAGAAGAGGAATTAATAGGAAAACCTTACAATTTGTTTATTATTCCACTGGATTTGAAAGAAATAGATGATTCTTATCTAAGAATAATCGAAAACAAAGTAAAACAGCACAAATACCGAACACAAATAATCGTTAAAAACGGTTCATTAAAGCCGGTTGAAATAAGTGCAACACCCTTTAATTATGAAGGGGAGAATGCGGAGATGGTTATTATCAAGGATATTTCTGAACAGGTTGCTATTGAAAAAGAAAGAGAAGAGGAGTTAATCTTATTAAGAACATTAATTGATCATATTCCAAGCTCAATATTTGTTTTAGATAAGAAATACAGAAAGACATTTTTTAACGATCTTCATTTATCAAGGGTTAATAGTAATTTTAGAGATAACAAAAAGCTATCGTACAACGACTTATTAGGGAAAACCAACTGGGAGGTATATAAAAAGGAATTAGCTGACTATTATTACATTGAAGATAAAAGAGTTATTGAAGACGGATATACTGTAATCAATAGGGAAACGCAAGGAATAGATCTCTACGGGAATAAAATATGGGAATCGATTTCAAAGATCCCGATGAAAGATAAAAAAGGAGAAATCATAGGGCTATTAGGTATAGCGAATAACATTACTAAAAACAAGCTCTATGAAATAGAAATAAAAGAAAATGAAGACAGGTTCCGTAATGCAATTTTATATGCCCCAATTCCAATGGCAATTTATACTTGTGACAATAAAATTTATCAATTAAGTGAAGGTTGGATTAACCTTTCAGGATACGACCTGAATGATACTCCAATAATGACAGACTGGATAAAAAAATCTATTCCCGAGGCTGAGCAAATTGAATTTAACAAAGAAACTGATTATGCTGAAATCACTAAAAAGTATCTTTCAGGAGAAAAAGATATAAAATGCAGTGATGGAACTATAAGATATTGGGATTTTTCAACAACATTAATAGGGCTGACAAATGATAGTAAACACCTTTATCTCACAACAGCCGTTGATCTGACTGATCGTAAGAAAGCTGAAATGAAACTTATCGAAAGTGGAAAACAGTTGGAATCAATTTTTATGGCCGTAGATAATATCATATATCTACTTAAGGTTGAAGGAGATGGTGTCTACAGATATGAGTCCTTTAATAAAAATTTTAATTCAGTAACAGGTTTACCTGAAAGAAATCTTATAGGCAAACTTGTTACTGAAATTGTTCCTGAACCTTATTTGACTATGGTTCTTTCAAAATACAAAGAAGCAATTGAAAAAAAGACCAAAGTATATTGGGAAGGAATAGTAAAATATCCTACAGGTGAAAAAACAGGAGAGGTTACAGTCATTCCGATCTTTGATGAAGAAGGGAAATGTACTCACCTTGTTGGATCTGTAAACGATATTACAGATAGGAAAATGATTGAAAAAGAGATTATTAAATTAAACAATGTTTTAGAAAACAAAGTAAAAGAAAGGACAAATCAATTAGAAACTGCGAATCATGACTTAGAATCATTTGCTTATTCAGTTTCTCATGATCTCAGATCTCCATTAAGACATATTGAAGGGTTTTCTGCCTTAATGAAGAGGAACATACCAAATATATCAGAAGAAGCTGAAAATTATTACAATAAAATCATTGATTCAATAAAAAAGATGAATACAATGATTGATGCGTTACTTACTTTCTCAAGACTTGGAAAAAAAACACTGGAAAAAACAGAAATAAACCTTAATAGTTTAATTGTAAAAATAATTGACAGATATAGCCTTGAAACAGCTAATAGAAAAATTGAATGGAAAATAGGAATATTGCCAATTATAAAAGGAGATGAAAAGTTGATTGAATTGGTATTTGAGAACCTGATATCAAATGCTTTAAAATTTACTTCAGATAAAAAAACTGCAAAAATTGAGATTTCAAGAATACAAAAATCAACTGACCATTGTATTGTTTGCATTAAAGACAATGGGGTTGGTTTTGATATGTCGTATTCAGATAAACTCTTTAAAGTCTTTCAACGTCTTCATACTGAAAAAGAATTTGAAGGTACAGGAATAGGACTTGCAAACGTAAAACAAATATTGTCAAAACATGGATGGACCATATATGCTGATGCTAAAGAAGGAAAAGGAGCATCGTTTTATATAAATTTTATTTCCTGAAAAATTTATATCCTTTATTTGTCTAATTTTCTTATTTTTACAAAGTAGACGAATATATACTCATTTCTAATAATTCTTTAGATGTATCAACAATCCCTCAGAATATTAATGTTAGAGGACGATGAAAACGATAAGGAGATTATTTGTCAATCAATCAAAGCTTCATTTGAAAACAATCCTGATATTTTCTGGGCAACAAACAAAAAAGATTTTGCCAATGCCCTTATTGATTACCAGCCTGATTTAATTCTAAGTGATTACAATCTTCCTCAATTTAATGGTCTTGAAGCTTTACAATTAAGTATTGATGTAAATCCTATTATACCTTTTATCATAGTTACAGGAGCTATTTTAGAAGAATCTGCTGTAGACGTTATAAAGGCAGGAGCATGGGATTATGTTTCAAAAGAACGACTCGACAGATTACCCGGTGCGATAAATAATTCAATAAAACTTAAAGAAGAAAGAGCAAAAAGAATTGATACTGAAAATGAAATTAAAAAAATAAAAGAGAAAACTGGTATACAATTAAAGCTCTTACTACAGGCAATTGAGAAAGCCCCAACTTGTGTAATAATTACAAGTTGCGATGGTTCTATTCAATATGTAAATCCAATATTTGAAAAACTTACAGGATACAGTCGCAACGAGGTAGTAGGTAAAAATCCCAAAATCTTAAAATCAGGAGCTCACAACAATGAGCTGTATAAAGAACTTTGGACAACTATCCTGGAAGGAAAAGAGTGGAATGGCGAATTATTAAATAAGAAAAAGAATGGTGAATTATATTGGTCTGAAGTTTCTATTTCACCGATAATTGATGAGAACAATGAAATATTGCATTTTGTATCTATAGAGCATGACATTTCCAATACAAAAAAATACGAACAAGCCTTAAAGGAAAGTGAAAACTGGTATAAAGGTATATTTGGCAATACGGGTACTGCTACTGCTATATTAGATGCAGATGAAACAATTTCACTTGTAAACAGCAAATTTGAAGAGTTGACCGGATATTCAAAAATTGAAATAGAAGGCAAATTCAAATGGAAAGAATTCATAGCCCCTGCTGATATTGAAAGGATGAGAGATCTTCATTTTCAAAGAAGATCAGCAGGAGAAAATCAACTTCTCAATGTTTATGAATTTTCTTTAGTCAACCGAAATAAAGAAATTAGAAATATTTTACTGACTGTTGACTTAATTCCCGGAACCAGCAAGTCGGTAGCTGCTTTACTTGATATTACTGAAAGAAAGCAAATTGAAAGAAGCCTAAAAGCTAGCGAGGAGAAATTCAGACTCATAAGCAATTCTGCTCATGATGGCATCCTGATGATCAATAACAACAATAAGGTAATATATTGGAATCCTGCAATTGAAAAGATTTTTGAATACATGGGAGAAGAACTTGTTGATATAGATATAAATAAACTATTAAACACTACTTCCGGGAGAAATCAGGATTATTTACCTATAAATGTAGAAGAAATACCATTTAGCCCATTGGCTTCAGGAAAGTCAATAGAACTAGAAATTGAAAAGAGGGATGGAATAGTAATTGAAATTGAATTATCAATTGCTCCTTATAAAAATGTCGATCAATGGGGGGCTGTTTGCATAGTAAGAAATATAACTGAACGAAAAATTGCTGAAAGAGAACTCATAATTGCCAAGGAACGCGCTGAAGAAAGTGATAGGCTGAAATCAGCATTTCTTGCTACAATGAGTCATGAATTACGAACCCCTTTAAATGCAGTAATTGGTTTTAGCAGTCTGATTGATGAATCAATGGAGATTCCGGTTATCATGGAAATGATTAAGATCATAAACAACAGCGGAAATCACCTTTTAAGCATCATAGATTCTGTTTTCAATCTGGCATTACTTCAGGCAAAAGTTTCCAGAATTTATTTTGAAGAATTTAATTTATCTGACTTCATCGATAGTTTAAGACCATATCTTATAACTAAAATAAACAATGAGAAAAAAGAGCATTTAAAAATTATCAATGATAGTTTTATCTCAGAGAAACCAATTATTATAAAATCTGACAAGACCAAACTAATGCAGGTGATGGTTAACCTCTTTGATAATGCAATTAAATATACAGAAAAAGGATCTATCGAATATGGTTGTACACTGGACGACAATTCCATTATTTTCTATGTTAAAGATACCGGAATAGGCATCCCAAAAGACAAACAAACTATAGTATTTGAAAGATTCAGGCAAATAGAAGATTCAATTACACGTGAGCATGGAGGTGTTGGTCTTGGCCTGTCGATCTGCCTTGAAATAGCTGACCTTTTAAATGGAAAAATCTGGTTTGAATCTGAAGTAGATTCAGGAAGTATATTTTACTTTAAATTAAACGATGTTATTAAATAAAACTAGTTTAATAAGTTTAAATTCCTCTGTTCAGAACAAGAATCATCTTCATATACTTCCATCTTCTTTGAAAGATCTATAGCTTCATCGTATTCAGATGTTCCCGGTTCTGCATCGCAAATCTCCAGAAATCTCATTATCGCCCTTCTATATTCTTCTTCAGTATGAATAATCTCCGTCATAATCAACATATTTAATGAGCTTCAAGCCAGTTATTTCCTATTCCTAAATCTACAGTAAGGGGTACTCCCAACTTAAAAGCATTTTCCATTTCATGTTTAACCAACAATTTCAAATATTCTAATTCATTTTCATAAACATCGAAAATTAATTCGTCATGAACCTGTAAGATCATCTTTGACTTTAAATTTTCAATTTCCATTCTATTATAAATATTTATCATTGCAATTTTTATAATATCAGCTGCAGTTCCTTGTATTGGGGCATTTATAGCATTCCTTTCTGCATTCCCTCTAACAACAGAGTTTGTCGAGTTGATATCACCTAAATAACGTTTTCGACCCAACAAAGTTTTTACAAATCCCCTTTTCCTGGCTTCTTCTATACAATTTTTCATATACTCTTTTACTCCGGGGAATGCAGCAAAATAGCCATCAATTATTTCCTTTGCCTCACCAATCTGAATATTAAGCCTTTGAGAAAGACCAAAAGAAGAAATTCCATAGATTATACCAAAATTTGCTGTCTTAGCTTTCCTCCGAAAATCCGAAGTAACTTGGCCTACAGGCACTCCGTAAATTTTAGAAGCAGTAATTGCATGTATATCTGCATTATTGCTAAAAGCCTCTTTCATATTTAAATCATCACTTAGAGAAGCCATTATCCTTAGTTCAATTTGAGAATAATCGGCAGAAATAAATATCATTCCTTTATCAGAAGGTATGAATGCTTTTCTAATTTCTCTTCCATTCTCATCTCTGATAGGAATATTTTGAAGATTTGGATTTACGGAGCTCAAGCGTCCTGTTGCAGTTATCGCCTGATTGTAAGAAGTGTGTATCTTGCCAGTATATTGATTAATAAGCTTTGGTAATGCTTCAACATACGTATTGAGTAATTTTTTTAGCCCTCTGTATTCAAGAATCTTATCAATTATTGGATGCTTTTTTGAAAGTCGCACCAATATTTCCTCGTTAGTTGAATATTGTTTAGTTTTTGTCTTTTTTACATTGGGATCGATATTCAACTTCTCGAAAAGAATTATACCAAGTTGCTTTGGAGAAGATATTAGAAATTCTTCACCTGCCAGTTTAAATATCTCACCTTCCAGGTCAATTAATTGTTCCCTTAATACACCTGAATAAGAATTTAATTCAGTCGGGTCCATCTTAACACCTGCAAGTTCCATAGAAGTAAGCACAGGAACTAAAGGCATCTCTATATCATTGAAGAGAGAAATAAGATCGTTATCTTTCAGCTCCTTCTCTAAAATATCCTTGAGCTGAAAAGTAAAGTCTGCATCCTCACAAGCATAATCAACTAAACGATCAATTTCAATATTTCTTATTGGTCGTTGATTCAGACCTTTCCCACCTACCAGTTCTTCGTATGAAATCTTCTTATAATTGAAATATAATTCACTTAAATAATCAAGGTTGTGCTTTAGCTCGGGCTGTATTAAATAATGAGCTATCAATGTATCAAACATAGGACCTTTCACCACAAGATCATAACGTGCAAGCATGATAAGGTCAAACTTTAAATTTTGTCCAATTTTTAAAATACTTTCATTTTCAAAAACCTGTTTAAATTCTTTAGCAACTTCAATCGCTGCATCTTTTTGAGCAGGAAGAAGTATGCACCATGCTTCATGTTCTTTAACAGAAATTGAAATACAAACAAGCTCTGAAGAATGAGGATCTAATCCTGTTGTTTCAGTATCAAAACTAAAACAGCCTGCTTTTAAAATTTCTTTAATAACTTCTTCACGTTGAATGTCAGTTTCAACTTTGAAATATTTATGTGGTACTGTTAAAACCGAATCCAATGTCGACTGATTTGTACTTGCCTCTTGCACTTGTATATCGAATAGTGTTCCTTGTTGCTTAGATACCTTTACTTCAGCAGGCGGGGAAGATATCTTTTCGTAAAATGATCTGAATTCAAATTCCCGGAATAATGGAAGCAGTGCTTTCTCATTAGATCCGGTATACTTCATTTTTTCAAAATCTATCTCAACAGGTACATTCTTATCAATAACAATAAGTTCTCGGGACAAAAAAACCTGATCCTTAAATTGTTCAAGATTATCTTTCAATTTCCCTTTAAGCTTGTCTAAATTTTGATATACACCTTCAACACTGCCAAATTCTGAAATAAGCTTCATCGCAGTCTTAGGGCCTACTCCCGGACATCCGGGTACATTATCGGCAGCGTCGCCCATAAGTCCTAGTACATCAATTACCTGAGAAGGGTTATCTACTTCAAAGTTTTCTTTAACTTTTTCAATTCCCCATGTTTCAGCTTTATCTCCTCCTTTTGCAGGTTTATAAATAAAAACATTTTCTGACACCAACTGAGCATAATCTTTATCAGGGGTCATCATATATGTAATAAATCCCTCTCTGGATGCTTTCTCAGCAATAGTCCCAATAACATCATCGGCCTCATAACCTTCCATCTCAAGTATTGGGATATTATATGCTTCTATCAGATTTCTGATATGTGGAATAGACGCCCTAATATCTTCTGGCATCGCTTCTCTGTTAGCCTTGTATTCCGGAAACATCTTATTCCTGAATGTATCTCCGTGTACGTCAAAAACAACAGCAATATGAGAAGGAGACTCGGAATTAAGTACTTGTTCCAGAGTATTAATAAATCCAAAAATGGAAGAAGTATTTAGACCTTTTGAATTATATCTGGGATTCTTTATAAAAGCAAAATATGATCTGTAAATCAACGCATAAGCATCTAACAAGAAAAGTTTCTTTTCCTTTGAAATTTCAGTTTCCATCAAATTTGATTATCATCAGCATTCCACTCGGCAAAAGATGTAGCAGTCTCATATAACTTTACGCTTTTAAGTATAATCCCATTGGAAAGCAAAGGTTTAATAATATTTACAAAATACACTACCATATTTTCACAGGTTGGCTGAAAATCAACAATATGAATTCTCTCAAACATTTGATTGGATTCTACTTTTACATCAAACTGCGACTTCATATTTACAACAAAAGAATGATCAAAAACATCTACAATGTTATTTTTCACTATTCTTTTTAAATCGCTGAAATCTATAACCATTCCATCTTTTGTACTGGAAGAATCATTAATTGGTTCACCAATTACTGTTACGTGAAGTTTGTATGAATGACCATGAACATTTTTACATAATCCATCATAATTCCAAAGGGCATGAGCCATTTCAAAATCGTAATATTTTGTAACTCTTATCTTTGCCATTCTTACAAATTTAAATTCTTTTAATATCTAATAACAATAAGGAACTGAAAATGTTTGGTCTTTACTAAATTGACAATAATTTCAATCGCAAGAACAGCTAAACATACATTCAAGAAGCTGCCCGATTATTGTATGTTTAGTATAGTAATAGATATTCTTTCCATCCCTCTTGGAGCACAGAATGCCTCTGTCCTTCAATATTCCTAAGTGATGAGAAGCAGTAGATTGCTCAATATTAATACATTCCTGAATCTGTCCAACAGTTTTTTTATCACCATCTTTAAGAAGATATAATATTGATACCCGGATTGGATGCGACATTGCTTTTAGCATGTCTGAAGCCTTAATTAATTGTGCTTCGGTTAGTATTAAATCAGTCATCATAAAATAAGGGTTTATTTAAGTAGCCTCAAAAATAGCAAGATATATAAGAATTAAAAAGTACATAACAAAAACATTATGAACAATCATTATTTTATTGAGATTTTAAAGATATCAGTATCTATATTTTTTAAAAGAAAACATTTTCACCTTAATGATGTTAAAATTATCATACTTTACATGCAAATGAGAGGAGCAATACTATTAAAGAATTCATTATTTTATTAAGCTGCTCTGGTTTATATTAACTTTATGGCTAAAATAATTATCCAGCACACCTTATAGTTATATTTTGTTTTATTTTTGAATATATGAATTTTCCAAAATGACATCATTAGATCAGATAAAAATCCCTGTTGAAGAAGAATTAAAGAAATTTGAAGGTTTCTTTCAGAAAACACTACAAACTGAGACTAAACTCCTTAATGTAATTGTAAATTATCTGATTCGCTCAAAGGGGAAGCAAATAAGACCTTTATTTGTTTTCCTATCTGCTAAAATGCATGGTGAAATAAACCGAAGGACATATTTAGCAGCTTCAACGATTGAAATACTTCACTCTGCTTCATTAGTACATGATGATGTTGTTGATGAGTCATATGAAAGAAGAGGAATGTTTTCCATTAATGCAATCTGGAAGAATAAAATTTCTGTTTTAACCGGAGATTACTTACTTGCCAAGGGTTTGATTATTGCAACTCAGGAAAAGGAGTATGAAATGCTGGATATAATTTCAACCGCTGTTAAAGAGATGGCTGAGGGAGAGATACTTCAATTTCAAAAAAGCCGAAAACTAGACATTGACGAAGAAACTTATATTGAATTAATTAGAAAAAAGACTGCCGCACTTATTGGTATTAGTATGGCCATTGGAATTTATTCAGTAAAAAACGACCCTGAGTCAATGAATAAAATGAAAGAGATTGGAGTACTTGCCGGTCTAGCTTTTCAAATAAGGGATGATATTTTTGATTATCAAGATAAAGGAATTATCGGAAAACCTATTGGAAATGATATCAAAGAGAAAAAGATAACATTGCCATTAATACATGTTTTAAACAATTCCACATTCATTGAAAAACAAAAGATCATTAACATTATAAGAAGGAAAAACAATCACAAAGAAAAAGTTAACGAGCTGATTTCATTGGTAAGGGCTAAAGGGGGTATTGAATATGCCACTGAAAAGATGAATTATTATTGTGATGAAGCTATTAAGAAACTAAATGAATTTCCTCAGAGCGAAGCACGGGATTCACTGGTTATGTTGATTAAATATGTAATTACCAGAAAAAAATAAGAGCAATCCAAAAGGGATTGCTCTTTTTAAATAGCCATGAAAACACAAACTTTATCGTAAGATAAATTAAATTGTCATTATTTCAATATGCTTTTTCTCTACTAGACTTTCAATTTTTCGAGAAAAATCATCTGTCATTTTTTGAACTCTTTCAACTGTAATCTTCTCCAAATCTTCTGCAAGACCATCTTTCAAAAACTTTTTAAGCTGATCATTTGCCTCTTTTCTGGCATTCCTTATACTTACTTTAGCCGCTTCACCTTCACGGTTTACGTCTTTAGAAAGAGACTTCCTTCTTTCTTCAGTTAAAGGCGGGATAAAAATACGTATTATTTCTCCATTATTATCAGGATTGAAGCCTAAATTTGCATTTAATATTGATTTTTCTATTGGAGCAATCATTTGCTTCTCCCAGGGTTGAACTACAATAGTCTTAGCATCAGGGGTTGTAATACTCGATATTTTACTAATCTGAGTCGTTGATCCATAGTATTCTACAGTAACACTATCAAGCATTCTGGGAGATGCTTTACCTGCCCTGATGTGAACTAATTCCTTATCAAGATGATCAATAGCTGACTGCATCAATTCTCTTGTCATTTCTAACAACAAACTTACTTCTTCATCCATATTTCTATAAAATAATATTTAAGTCCAAAAACAAAATTAGAAAAATTTATAAAAGCACGAAACTTGAAGCGAATTTTTATATGTTTGTTTAAATCCTGTAAAATAAAAAATATTTTTACATTGTTTAAAAAATTTAATATAACTGGTTTGAAATCATCATACATCAATTTACATCCGGCTTATAAATTAGCCATGACAGCTTTAATATCTTTATTATCATTACTGGCTTTAATGATTATTGGTGTTATCATTTCCATCCCTTTCTTTGGAACTGAAATTTTTTCTTTTTTCACAAGCACTGAATATAGCCCTGCTAATGTAAATTTCTTAAAGTATATGCAAATAATTCAATCTATTGGCCTCTTTATAGTACCATCAATAATTCTTGCATATTTTTTTGGAAACAACATTGCTAAATACCTAAAGATATACACTATGCCCTATCCTCAAGGTATTATTCTTGCATCATCCATTATCATCATAGCAAGTCCCTTAATAAATGTCATTGGAGAATTAAATTCTCAAATGGTACTACCCGAATTTCTTTCCGGAGTTGAAAAATGGATGAGAGATAGTGAAAATGCTGCAGGTGAGATAACGAAATTATTCATAAATACTACTTCAATTTCTGGATTACTGGTAAATATCTTAATGATTGGAATAATCCCTGCAATTGGAGAAGAATTACTTTTCAGAGGCATCATTCAACGAATATTTACAGAATGGTTTAAAAGTTATCATTGGGGAATATGGATATCTGCAATTTTGTTCAGTGCACTTCATTTACAATTCTATGGCTTCTTCCCCAGACTTATTCTGGGTGCATCTTTTGGATATCTTCTTGCATGGAGTGGTAACTTATGGTTCCCAATTATTGCCCATTTCATTAATAATACAATTGCTGTTTTTGCGTATTATTTTTACAATAAAGGATTAATCAACTTCGATCCGGATAAAATAGGAACCGATTCAGAATATCGTATTATTGCTCTGATAAGCTTGAGCATCGTAATTTTTTTATTCTGGTCCTTCCATAAAGTTGATAAAAATCTAAGACTTAAAAGTCAGGTTTAAAATAACTTTTAAAAATTAAGTACAGCTTGAACAGGGGAATGCAAAACAGGAGATTCTTCTCTTGGCTTCTTAATAATCATCTTTTTATGTTCCTTAATTAATGAAGGCTTTATAGTAAGGGTATTCAATAAAAATTCAGCTTGAACATCTTCATGATTAATTACTTTATTCTCCGTTAAAACTTTCCCAGCAACTACCTCTTGCTGTTTTAGTTTACGCAATTCTTTCTTCCTCCATACATATACAATACCATATTCAGATGCCCTTTCCCTCTTTTCCGCGTCTGAGAGTCCTTCAAAGTGTTTTTCAACTTCATTCCAGATTTCTAAAATAATCCTGTCAGCTTCTTTTCGTAAATCACTAACCGTACCAGCCAGTCTTTTTGTGTTTGCTATCAGAATAGTCTGAAATCTGTAAGAATCAATAAATTTTTCGTAATTGACTTTAACTAGTGCTATTGAAGGATTATATATTGGATTGCCACCTTTCATTATTCTTTGTTGCTCTCCCTCAATTAGAATCTTACCCCAATCAATTAGGTTTTTGTCAGTAGCCAAGGATGGTAATTTGTTGTTATACTTTGATAAAGAATAAAAATCTCTTATCTCATTTTTCATTTCTCCTCTTAGGATTGAGAAATTTAAAACCTGAATAAAATGAGATATGTATAACCTTGCTTTTTTACAAAATTCAAGATATTCTTTATTCTTACTGTTCTGCTGCCTTCTGGAAAAATCGAGATTAATTACAGCACTTTCAAATTTCGGAATAATCTCTTGCAAGGCAATTATTGTTTCCTCCGAACAAGCTATATCTGAATTTTCTTCTGAAGAAGAAATTTTTTTTAACGCAGCATCTAGTGCACGCAATCGGGCTTTATCTGTATTAGGTAATCTACGGTAAGGCATTTAATTTTTTCTTACGAAATTACCCTTAAAATGATCTTTATAGTACTATTCGTATAGCTAACTTTTAAACTAATTATCAACAATCTTAGAAAATATTTCATTCTATATAATGTTGAATATTTTAGTAATAAAAAACCCTGTCATTTATTTATTAATGACAGGGTTAACCTTGGGTTTAAACTCTTTAAATTCCATCAGATTACTTGTTAAAGGCGTAACTATACTTCTTTTCTCCATTCAAAATATTTATAGCATAATCACCCTTCGCAAGTTTACGTATATCAAACCCTGCACTTATACTGAATTCATTCCCTAAAGATTTGTTGTAAATTACACCATCTTCATTTTCGAGTGTGAATTCAACATTTTTCAATGTGTGGTTCAAATAGGAAATTTTAACAACATTTTTCTCTACCGAGATAAAAGGTTTTACTTCTAAAGTGTCTTTGCTGATAAATCTTTTTTCTTTAACAGTAAAGAAAGTGCTTGTTGTTCCGTTTTCATCTTTTACAGTAATCTTATAATCACCATCTTTCAGGTTCTTAAATCCAAACATTTTAGAATAATTAATCCCTTCGTTATAGTTCTCCCTGTACAATACTTCACCACCATTTGCAGGTTCAATTGTAAGTTCACCACTTGAAAGAGCTTCCTTTTCTAAAGAAATAACTGCATTTTCAGCTGAATAAGGAACAAATTTAATAACAGGTGTTTGATTTGCTGATGCCTTTAATACTAATACTAAAACTAAAATCACAGCTACTGTAATTTTGGTCGTTAAATAAAAAATTTTCGTTTTCATAATTGTTGTTTCTAATTAAACTTAAATCACGATACAAAAATAACATGTTTTACAGCATTGTGTTGAACAACATGCGTTATTTAATCTTTAAATAGAAATTGTTAATCTTAAATTAAAACTGTCAACTATTAAAACGCTTATTTTTCAGCATATATAGAAACATTTATCCCATTATCAAATTTGATGCCACATATTTTAAACTATTATTAAGTCATTGTTACTTTAATATAAAATTGATAGGTTTGATCTTTATTCATGTTGATTTTTAAAGTAATGCAGATTAATAAACTTAGTCTTATTGAAGGAGCACAAAACGCAACGGGATTAACAGTAATTATTGATGTTTTCAGAGCTTTCTCTACTGCTTGTTATATTTATGCCAATGGTGCTGAAAAAATATATCCTGTTGGAACAGTTGAAGAAGCTTTTAAAATGAAAGAAAAATATCCTGCATTTATCCTTATAGGAGAAAGACATGAAAAAAAATGTGAGGGTTTTGACTTTGGAAACTCTCCCACCCATATCCTCAACAACAATTTTAATAACAAATCTGTTATTCTTACTACCAGCTCAGGAACTAAAGGAATTGTTAACGCTCTAAATGCTGATCAAATTATCACAGGAAGCTTTGTCAATGCAAAAGCAATAGCTAAATACATAATGCTGCAAAATCCAAAAGTTGTTACTCTTGTAAGTATGGGATACGAAGGACTAAGAGTTACTCAGGAAGATGAATTTTGTGCTGATTACATTGAAAATGAAATCTTTTCAATTAAAACAGATATTGAAAAGATAAAAACAATTTTAAAATCAGGTGATGGTGCCAGATTATTTAATCCGGATAATCAAGCTCATTCTCCTTCATCCGATTTCTTCCTTTGTACTGACTTTAACAGATTTGACTTCATCCTTAAAGTTTTATCTGATGAAAATGGTAATAAAGTTCTTGAAAAGGTTGATATTATTTAAAAATTCTGCAATATTTACTTTACAATTTCCAATTAACTATAAAGCTTAAGCATAACCAAAATGAAATATAACTTCGATGAAATAATTGACCGTCGTAATACTAATTGTGAAAAATACGACGACTTACTTGCTATATTTGGTAAAGATAATCTAATACCACTATGGGTCGCTGATACAGATTTTCGCACACCCGATTTTATTGCTGATGCTATCAAAAAAAGAGCCGACCATGAAATTTATGGTTACCCAATGATTCCTGAATCATTTTATAATTCAATCCAAAACTGGATTAATGCAAGGCACGATTGGAAAATAGAAAAGGAATGGATTAGCTTTAGCCCAAATGTTGTTATTGGGCTTGCTTCTACCGTATTGTCACTTACTAAACCGGGAGACAAAATAATTGTCCAACCTCCGGTATATTTTCCTTTCTTCCATGTTATAAAAGGCAATGATAGAATTATTGTTGAAAATCAACTTAAAGTTGTAAACAATCATTACGAAATAGATTATGATGATCTTATCAATAAGATAGATAGTAATACCAAAATGCTCTTTCTATGTAGTCCGCATAACCCCGGAGGAAGAGTTTGGCAAAAAGAAGAATTAAAAAAGTTAGGGGAAATATGCCTTGAGAATAATATAATTATTGTTTCTGATGAAATTCATTCTGATCTTATTTTTCCAGGTCGTAAACACACTCCAATTGCCTCTGTTTCAGATAAACTTTCCAATATCTGTATAACGTTGATGTCTGCCAGTAAAACATTCAACATAGCCGGATTGTCATCATCTTATGTGATTATTCCCAATAAAGAATTAAGGTCGAAATTCAATTATTTTATAAATCATAACCATTTTTCAGGGGGAAATATATTTGGGCTCACAGCTACTGAAGCTGCTTATTCTAATGGTCATGAATGGCTTCAAATGCTGTTAGAATATCTTGAAGGGAATCTTAACATAGTTACTGCCTTTTTTACAGAAAATTTCCCTTCATTAAAAGTTATGATTCCCGAAGGTTCTTTTCTTGTATGGATTGATTTATCGGGAATAGGGATGCCAATAAAAGATGCAATGGATAAGCTAATCGAAAATGGATTAGCATTGAGTCCCGGTTATTTATTTGGATCGGGAGGAGAAAATTTTGTAAGACTCAATATGGGATGTCCAAAGAGCATATTAATCAATGGTTTGGAAATATTCAAAAAAACTTTCTATTAAGTAATTAAACCTTATCAGTTAAAATAACTGTTACATTTTTTTTGGATTCAACGACACCGCTATCTATTGAGTATAACAATTCACTCTGATCCAGGCATACTATTCTGATAGTACCTTTTACCAAAGAAGATATGATAGGTGCATGGTTTTTTAGAATCTCAAAATTCCCTTTTTCTCCGGGAACCTGAACTAATTTAATCTCTCCCGAAAAAATCTTCTTATCTGGTGTAATCAATTCAAGTAACATATTATATTTTAATTTTTTAGAAGAGATTCTCCCTTTTCAATTGCTTGTTCTATTGTTCCCACAAAATTGAACGCAGCCTCAGGATATTTATCAACTTCACCATCAAGAATCATGGTAAATCCTTTGATTGTATCCTGAATATTAACAAATTCACCTTTAATACCTGAAAATTGTTCAGCAACAAAGAACGGCTGAGATAGAAATCTCTGTACCCTTCTTGCCCTGTGGACTACTAACTTATCAGAATCTGACAATTCATCCATTCCAAGTATTGCTATAATATCTTGTAACTCGTTATATCTTTGAAGCAATTGCTTAACTCTTTGGGCGCAGTTATAATGCTCTTCACCAACAATTTCTGGTGAAAGGATTCTTGAGCTTGAGTCAAGAGGATCAACAGCAGGATAAATGCCTAATTCGGCAATTTTACGACTCAAAACAGTAGTCGCATCCAGATGAGCAAAAGTAGTTGCCGGAGCAGGGTCAGTAAGGTCATCCGCCGGTACATATACAGCCTGAACTGAAGTAATAGAACCATGGGTGGTGGAAGTAATCCTTTCCTGTAAAATACCCATTTCAGTGGCCAGAGTAGGCTGGTAGCCAACAGCAGAAGGCATTCGGCCTAATAAGGCAGAAACTTCAGAACCAGCCTGTGTAAACCTGAATACATTATCAATAAATAAGAGAATATCTCGCCCACCCGACTTTTCATTTCCGTCTCTAAGACTTTCTGCAACAGCCAATGCTGACAAAGCAACACGGGCTCTTGCTCCAGGAGGTTCATTCATTTGTCCAAAGACAAGAGCAAGCTTTGACTTTTTTAATTTTTCGTAGTCAACTTTTGAAAGATCCCATCCCCCCTTCTCCATTTCTTCACGAAACTCATTGCCATAATCGATAATCTTAGCTTCGATCATTTCCCTGAGTAAATCATTTCCCTCACGAGTTCTTTCTCCAACTCCAGCAAAAACAGATAATCCGGAATGAGCAACAGCAATATTGTTTATTAGTTCCTGAATAATAACAGTCTTACCAACTCCAGCTCCTCCGAAAAGCCCTATCTTACCTCCTTTGGCATAGGGTTCAATCAAATCAATAACTTTAATGCCGGTAAAAAGTATTTCAGCATTGGTGCTTAGTTCATCGTATAACGGAGGCTCTCTGTGGATGCTTACTCCTTCTCCTTTTTCAATAGAGCCCAGACCATCTACAGGATTACCCGTAACGTCCAGCAATCTGCCAAGCACTTTATCTCCATCAGGCATTCTTATAGATGTACCCATTGCTGTAACTTCAATTCCTCTTCTTAAACCATCAGTGGAATCCATCGCAATTGTCCTTACCGTTTTTTCACCTATATGTTGTTGACATTCCAAAACTAACGGATAGCTGCCGGGTCTTTCAATTTCCAAAGCATCATTTATTTCAGGCAAATATATCTCCTCTTCAAAAATCACATCAACTACCGGTCCTATTACCTGTAATACTTTACCTTTAATTGTCATCTTGATTAATTTATATACTCAAATTTAATAATTTATGCTGACAACATATATTAAATTTTAAATTTCAGATATGTTTAAAAATTTAGTTTTGTCTCTCCATTAGAATATTTGCAACTTCAAACAATTCCTCTTTAACTATATTATCAACTGAAATAGTTTCAAGACATTTTTTTGCTGCTTGAAAATAACCTTCAATCTTGTCAGAGGTTATTTCCCTTATTCCTAAATCCTCGTAAATCTTAATAACTTTCTTTACCTTTTCTTCTTTGTTAAAATCTTTAACATTTATCCAATAATTAAGATCAGAATGAGTATTTCCCTTTGAATTATTTAATGCACTTATCAAAAGAAATGTTTTTTTATTTGAAATTATATCTCCGCCAATATTCTTGCCAAACTTATCCGTATCACCAAAGCTATCCAGGTAATCATCCTGTAACTGAAAAGCTATTCCAAGATTTAACCCAAACTGAAATAAAGATTCAGTATCTTCTTTTGAAGCCCCACCAATTACTGCCCCAAGCTTAAGACTATTAGCCAAAAGTATTGCAGTTTTCAAACTTATCATACTAATATAATCATCAACAGATACATTGAAAGAATTTTCATAATCCATATCAAATTGCTGACCCTCACATACTTTCAGGGATGCATCAGTGAAAATCCCAAGCACTTCTTTCAAATTCGATATTTCGCTCTTCAATAAATATTCAGTAGCCAGAAATGACATCGCATCACCGGAGAGAATAGCTGTGTTTTCAGAAAATTCTATATGAACTGTCTTTTTATTTCTTCTAAGCACAGATTTATCCATTATGTCATCGTGAAGCAACGTAAAATTGTGAAAAATCTCAATAGAAATTGCTGCAGGCAAAGATCCTGAAACATCTTCACTAAACATCCTGCATGCCATCATTAAAAGGAGAGGTCTTAGTCTCTTACCTCCCATATTCAAAGAATATACTATAGGCTCATATAAATTTTCGGGTTTTCTTTGTTTTAGAATTTCTATTTCACTTTCAAGCCTTTTAATAAAAATCGCGTTTAGTTCCTTATATATCTCCATATCAAATGTTTTATTATAATAAAGCGCTTGCCTTAAGAATCTCATCTAAAGTAATATTTTCAAAGATTAATACAAAAGATTAAGAAAAGTAGTTCCAAGTCTTATATTTAAGAATTCGAATGTTAAATTTGTATAATAAACTATTAAAAGAATGTCAGACCTAATTCTGATTTTTACAATTGCCGGAGCCACTGCTTTATTCTTGTATGGAATGAAGCTCATGAGCGAATCTCTTCAGAAAATCTTTGGAGATAAGCTCAGAGCATCTCTTTCATCGATCCCTTCAAACAGAACAAAGGGAGTACTTACAGGAATGTTTATTTCTGCCCTGATTCAGTCTTCTTCAGCAACAACTGTAATGGTTGTAAGCTTTGTCAATGCAGGTGTTTTACGACTGGCTGAAGCAATAGGAGTAATAATGGGTGCCAATATTGGAACTACATTTACAACATGGATTATTGCAATATTGGGTTTTGAATTTAACATTTCTCATTTTGCATTTCCGCTTATTGGTATTGTAATTCCTCTTATTTTCTCAAACAACAGGAAAGTAAGAAACTGGGGGGAAATGATTTTAGGATTCTCTTTACTCTTTATTGCTCTTGAAATAGTTAAAACAAATACTCCTGAAATTACTGATTCATGGTTAAAAGATTTTGTTATCTATATTAATTCTTTCGGGTACATTTCTTACTTGATTTATTTTGCACTAGGTACTTTGTTTACAATAATATTCAGATCATCCAATGCTATTTTTGCGGTAATTCTTGTTTTAAGTATAAAAGGATGGCTGCCTTTTGCAATGGGTGCTGCCATGATACTGGGAGTAAATGTCGGTACAACTTTATCAGCTATTACTGCTGCCCGTATTGCTAATATAACTGCAAAAAGAGCAGCTTTGGTGCACCTTTTGTTCAAACTATTCGGTGTAGTCTGGATGATCCCTATTTTCCCGTTTTTTATAAAAGGGATTGCCAATCTGTACACCCTATTAGGAGGCGATAACCCTTTGAGCCATGTCTCCGGAATTCCTGTTTCCCTTGCCTTATTTCATACACTATTTAATGTTATAAATACTTTCATTTTATATAGCTTTTCAAGACAAATAACAAAGGTTGTTACAAAAAGAATACCTGTAGGCTCATCTCCTGAAAATGAATTTAAATTAACCCACATAAAAATGGGATTGCTTTCTACCCCTGATGCTTCAATTTATCAGGCTAAAAGAGAAACCCTGATTTTTTCAGAGAATGCAAGAAAGATGTTCAGAAATCTTGAACGATTACTCATAGAAAAGAATGACAAGGAATACCTGCATTTGAAAGAGAAAGTACTAGCTAAATATGAATTTTCAAAAAGATATGAGGAAGAAATTGCCAGCTATCTGACTAAGGTTTCTGAAGGAAGATTAAGTGAATCAAATTCAATAGGACTCAGATCTTTATACAGGATGATTGATGATATCGAAAGCATTGCCAATTCCTCAATGAATATTTTCAATGCTCTTGAAAGAAAGAGAGCTCTGAAAATTGAATTCCCTGAACTCCTTAATAATAACATCCTGCTAATGTTCAATATGGTCAAGGAAGCTTTGGATATTATGGTTGCAATGCAGACGCACGAAGAACAATTACCTCTTAGTATGGCTAAAGATACTGAACGTGAAATAAATAATTTCCGTGATATCCTTAAAAGCGAGCATCTTAATAACCTTGAGAAAGGAGTATACAAGTATGAAGCAGGTATTATTTACAACGATATTATTTCTCAGTGTGAACGAATCGGAGATTTTGCATTCAGCATCGATGAATCTTGTAAAAACCTCTTCTGATTTAATTACTCAATTTTGCAATTTCCTTTTCTGTCCAGTCTTCCTTTAACAATTCAATTGCCTTTAATACTGTTTTGTCAATACTAAATATTATTGGATAAAATCCAATATCTCCAATAATATTACGACAGATATAAGCATATAATTGTTTCTCAAGTATCTTTCCTGATTCCTTAACTTCCTTATCAGTATATTTAACTCCTTTATCTTTTATATGCCTTAAAAACAAACCGAAAACATTCTTCTCTCTTAGAAGACTCTCTATTTGGTCTGCACTTTTCAACGACTTGAATATTAACCTGTTTTTATCTGCATAATCAAAAGCAAAATAATAAATCAGGTTTTTAGATACTACAGAAGAATACAAATTATTGATACCTGAAGTATCTACAGGTACAAAAATATCGGGCATTATTCCTCCGCCTCCATATACTGTTCTCCCACCTGTTGTAGAGTATTTATCTTTATCACTAAAATGAATACTATCCTTTACAACCAGCTCATCATTAACCATCCTATTATACAATTCCAGCTCATACTCTTCATTACCTTTATCATAAGGTTTCTGAATGCTCCTGCCACTTGGTGTATAAAAACGAGCAACAGTAAGCCGAAGAGCTGAACCATCAATGAAAGGGATTTGTTCCTGTACCAAACCTTTACCAAATGAACGGCGACCAACTATCAAGCCTCTGTCATTGTCCTGAATTGCTCCTGCAAATATTTCGCTTGCTGAAGCCGAATACTCATCGATAAGGACTACCACTTCCCCTTCTTCCCAAATACCGTCTTTCGTTGATAAATAATCATATCTGGGGCGTGATTTACCTTGAGTATATACAATCATCTTACCTTCTTTAAGAAATTCATCAACCATTTCAAAAACAGCCTGTAAGTATCCTCCTGAATTTCCCCTTAAATCAACAATTAACTTTTCTGCCCCCTTTGTTTTTAAATCTTTTATGCCATCAACAAACTCCTTGTGAGTCTTTTCTGCAAACTTATTAACCCTGATTAATCCAATGGAATTATCAATCATATATGATATATCAACACTAACAAGGGGTATTTCATCTCTTTCAATTTTAAATTCCAACAAATCTTTAAAACCCTGTCGCAATATAGAAACATTAACAAATGTTCCTTTTTTACCTTTCAATAATGAAACTATACTGTCACTCCTAATTTCCATACCTGAAACAGTTGCCCCGTTTACCTTAACAATCCTGTCACCTGCCAGAATACCAAGCTTTTGGGAAGGGCCACCAGAAACAACATCAACTACAGTGACTGTATCATTCTGCATTATAAATTGAACACCTATTCCAGAGAAATTTCCTCTCATTTCTTCACTTACACTTTTCATTTCATTAGCTTTAATGTAAGTTGAATGTGGATCCAGTTCGTTTAAGAGTAAAGGTATTGCCTTTTCAATCAGCTCGTTCCTGCTAATTGTGTCAACATAATCCTTTTCGATTATTTTCGTAATAATTGAAAGTTTATCATTTTCAAATACATTACCTACCCCTTTGTTCGAACTGTTTATATTACTATTAATCCGTGCCCCGAGGAAGATTCCAATAGCTGCAGCTACTGCAAGCAAAAGAGGCATCAATATTTTATTTACTTTCTTCATAATTCCTAATTATCATCATCAAATCTAAAAAAAAGTCCGGTACAATTTATGAACCGGACTTATCATTTATTTATTTGATAATAAATTATTGACCATTAAGGTATTTATTGACTGTGTCAAGTAAATCTTTCGACCTGATTGGCTTAGCAAGATAGTCATCACACCCTGCTTCTATAGCTTTCGCTCTGTCATCAGACATAGCAAAAGCAGTTTGTGCTATTATTATCAAATCAGGATATATTTTCTTTATTTCTCTGGTTGCATCATACCCATTCATTTCAGGCATCTGCAAATCCATAAGAATCAAGTTCACTTCAGGATGTTCTTTTACAAAATTAACAGCTTCCAAACCGTTCTTAACCCATTCTACGTGCGCATCCAGTTTTGATAAAACTGCATTTAAGTAAAGATAATTGGATTCAACATCTTCAACTATTAATATTAATGGCTTAACCTGGTCACTCATCGTACTCTTTTTAAATTATTATCTAAAAGTAATCAATCATTTTATTATTGTCAAGAAAAAATGAATTAAGCTTGTTCATTTACTATTCCTGTTTTCATATTTAGCCAGAAAGTAGACCCTTCACCAACTTTAGATTCAACCTCAATTTTGCCTCCCATAAGTTCCATCAGCCCTTTAGAAATTGTTAATCCAATTCCTGTTCCACCGTACAACTTATTTTTATCACTGCTGACTTTAGTAAAACGATCAAAAATCTTACCAATTTTGTCTTTTTGAATCCCAATTCCGGTATCTCTGACAAAAATACCTAGCTCTTCTCCTTCAACCTTATAGCCGATTTCAATTTCTCCTTCATCAGTAAATTTTATAGCATTTGATAAAAGATGACTTAATACCTGATTTAATCTGTGCCTGTCTGATACAATCCTTAATCCATCTTCACTTTCAAAACTCCTTATAACTTTCACCTTTACCTTTTCTTCAGACTTCAGTAATTTTTCAGTATTGTCGCAAGCACTTTCCAGTAAAGGATTCAGATTGAATTCCCCCATACTCACGCTCATCTGATCAGCTTCCAGCTTAGAGAAATCAACCAGCGATTCAATCAGTGACATTAAAGAATTCCCATTACTTTGAATTACATCAATAAAGGAGTTCCTGTCTTCACTCGACAAGTCATCTTCACGTAACATATTTGTAAATCCAATAATCGCATTCATTGGAGTCCTGATTTCATGACTCATGTTTGCAAGGAAAAGAGATTTTAACCTATCAGCCTCTATAGCTTTATCCTTAGCCTTTATAAGTTCATCTCTTGCTTTAGCAACCTGAGTAATATCTTCAACAATACCTTCTATGGCAATCTCTTTAAAACCTTCTTCGAGTAAAGCAAGTGTTAAATTTGCAATAAACGACTCACCATTTTTACGCTTTAGCATAATCTCAGTGGTCACCTCCTTCGTTTCTAAAATTGTATCAAGAATTAAACTTCCGATTTCAGCATCTACAAGAAGATCATATTTGGTTACCTTTCCTATATCATCGTCGGTATACCCAAACATTTTTCTGAACCTGTGATTGAACTCAACAACCTTCATGTCTTTATCCAATCTGAAAAAAGCCAAAGGTGCATTTTCAAATAAAGCCTTAAACTTTGCCTGACTTTCAAGCATAACGTCCTCAGCTTGTTTTACATCTGTTATGTCATGAGTAATACCAACAGTACCAATACATTTATCGTTTATTATCAAAGGTATTTTTGTGTCAGACAAAAACCTTACCTTACCTTGCTTTTCAACTTTATGTATCTGATTGATTACCGGAGTTCTTGTCCGGATAATCTCCTGTTCTACTTCATAAGCTTTTTGGGCATGTTCAAAAAAGTCGAAGTCTGATTTCCCAATTGCATCATCAGGATGTTTTAGTCCAAGCAATTTAGCCTGAGCTTTGTTAACTCTTGTAAATTTACTTTCAAGATCCTTGAAATAAATTGTGTCCGGAATATTATCAATCAGAGCTTTCAGCATCCCTTGCTCTTTGTCAAGGTGTCTCTGTCTTGAAGTTTTTATGAAATAAGCCCCTCCAATTATTAAACCAAGAATGAGTGCACAAATGAAAAAAATCATTGCCTTCCCTAGTTTTAACTCCCCTTTTGCAGAATCATACTGCATATTTCCAAAATGGGTAATAGTTGATGAATCTGCTTCATCACTTTCAACCATAATGGCACTACCACCATTTAATACCTTATCTACCAGTGAAATAACATTGTTTAAACTCTCATGATAAATACTTGCTGAAGCTTCTTTACCAAAAAAACCAAACATTATTACTACTAATAATAACGCAATTATCCCCTTTCGCATTTCCCTGTCTTTAATTAGTGGTATGAAAATACATATTTTCTTTTAAAGTCAGTACGTTAAAGGGCATTTATTTTATTCTTGCCTTCCGGGATATACTTTTAATGCTTCTTCAAGAATTTTCAATGATATGGCAAGATCTTCTTTTTTCAGAACATAAGCTATTCTGACTTCATTCTTTCCAAGTCCCGGAGTAGTGTAAAAACCCGATGCCGGAGCCATGAAGATTGTTTGGTTTTCATATTCATAATCGCTCAGCAGCCATTGACAAAACTTATCACAATCGTCAACAGGTAGCTTTGCAACAGTATAAAAAGCACCCATAGGAATCGGAGAATATACACCTCTAATTCTGTTCAAGCCGTCGATTAAGAATTTTCTTCTTTCAACGTACTCATTATAAATCTCCAGCATATATTCTTCGGGAGTATCAAGTGAAGCTTCTGCTGCAATCTGCCCTATCAGCGGTGGACTTAACCTCGCCTGACAAAATTTCATAACACTACCCCTGACTGCTTTATTTTTTGTTATTAATGCACCAATTCTTGTTCCACATTCGCTATATCTCTTGGAAACTGAATCTATTAAAATCACATTATTTTCAATTCCTTCAAGATGAAATGCTGAAATATACGGAGCTCCGGTATAACAAAATTCTCTGTACACTTCATCAGAAAAAAGATACAAATCATATTTCTTAACCAGGTCACGGATTTTATTCATCTCCGTTTGAGTATATAAATAACCGGTAGGATTATTAGGGTTGCATATCAATATCCCTTTTGTTCTGGGTGTTATCAGCTGTTCAAACTTTTCAATCGGAGGTAAAGAAAACCCTTCTTCTATTTTTGAAGGTATAGTTTTAACTACAGCCCCTGCAACAATTGCAAATGCAGTATAGTTGGCATATGATGGCTCAGGTACAATAATCTCATCTCCAGGATCTAAACAAGCAAGAAATGCATATGTAACAGCTTCTGACCCACCTGTTGTTATTATTATATCTTCGGTTTCAACATTGATCTTGTACTTTTGATAATATTTTACAAGCTTTTCCCTGTACGAACGAATACCTTCACTGGGACTATATTCAAGAATTTTCCTGTCTATATTCTTAATCGCATCCAGAGCTACCTGAGGTGTAGGAATATCTGGTTGACCAATATTCAAATGATATACTTTTTTCCCGCTTGCCTTAGCTTTATCGGCTAAAGGTACTAACTTCCTTATCGGAGACTCGGGCATCCTAATCCCGCGTTTTGATATTTCAGGCATAAAATACTGCTTTTTTAAACAAACCGCGTAAAGATATAACTAACAAACCGAAATAAAAAATTGAACTTTTTGTATAATTTGATACTTTTTTCTATCATAAAGATTTTAAGTATAAAACATTTAAAGAAATTTCAATCTAAGAATTCTCTTACTAATTTTCAATAATCAATATCTTATTCTGAGAGTGACCTTAACCGTACCACATTCCTGTCAAATACCTCAATCCTTCCACTCTTATGGTGTTTGATACGGATGTGGTACGAATATGGTCCCTATGTGGTCCCTATGTGTTATAGGTAACTATTCTTAAAATTAAGTCATTTTATGGTTTTTGTCATGATCCCTTTTTTTCTATAATCTTATTTTTACTTAAAATTAAATCATATTATATGAAAATAGGTATTCCAAAAGAAATTAAGAATAATGAAAACCGGGTTGCTTTAACTCCATCCGGGGCATCAGAATTAGTAGCCGATGGTCATATTGTCTATGTTCAGACGACAGCAGGTGAAGGAAGCAGTTTTAGTGACGATGATTATTCAGTAGCCGGAGCAATTATTCTTTCGACACTGGAATCAGTATACGATTCAGCAGAAATGATAATAAAAGTAAAGGAACCAATTGAAAGGGAATATAAGTTGATTAAGGAAAATCAGATTGTCTTCACATATTTCCACTTTGCTTCGTCTGAGTCACTTACAAAAGCAATGATTGATTCCAAAGCAGTTTGTATAGCCTATGAAACTGTTGAACTTGAAGATCGCTCCCTTCCTCTGCTAATTCCAATGTCAGAAGTTGCAGGCAGAATGTCTGTTCAGCAGGGAGCTAAATATCTTGAAAAGACCTTTGGAGGAAGGGGAATTTTATTGGGAGGAGTGCCGGGAGTGCCTCCGGCTAAAGTGCTTATTCTGGGGGGAGGAATTGTTGGTACTGAAGCTGCAAGGATGGCTGCCGGATTGGGAGCAGATGTAACAATAATGGATGTCAATCTTAAAAGATTGCGCTATTTGTCTGAAATTATGCCGGCCAATGTAAAAACCATGATGAGTAGCTCGTATAATATCAGCGACATGATAAAAACACACGATCTTATCATTGGGGCTGTACTTATTCCGGGCGCAAAGGCTCCAAAGCTAATATCCCGGGGAATGCTCAAAACAATGAAAAAGGGTACTGTTCTGGTAGATGTAGCAATCGATCAGGGAGGTTGCTTTGAAACTTCACGTCCCACTACTCATGATAATCCTTGTTTTATTGTCGATGATATAGTTCATTATTCTGTAGCCAACATGCCGGGAGCTGTTCCACATACATCAACAATTGCACTTACAAATGCTACACTACCTTATGCAAAAAAACTAGCTGATGAAGGATGGCTGGTTGCATGCAGAAATAATAAATCACTTAAAAAAGGATTAAACATTGTCAGGGGAGATGTTGTATATAAAGGAGTTGCAGATGCTTTTAACTTGAAATATGTTGAATTTTCATCAATATTATAAAAAGTGTATTTTTTACTCATACGCTTTTTTTATATTAAAGTCAATACTTTTAATAAAAAAAATAAAAAATATTTTTTTATCACAATCTATTGATTATAAATGACTAAAGCATTTAGTAGTGAAAAAAAGAATAAAAAGTATTAAAAAATCATATAAAAATATTTGCATGTAACAAAAATGGATTTTATATTTGTACCAGAAATCAATTACAAACATGATTGATTTCAGTCAGATCAAGTCTTTTTCATGTTTGGCGTTTTAGTTTGGGGGATAGTTTTTTGGGAGACATCAGATGATGTCTCCTTTTTTTTGTACTAACC
>CAYUEI010000005.1:0-33763 GCA_964443445.1 uncultured Prolixibacteraceae bacterium
TTGCTTTAGGGATTATGCCTTATATTTCAGCTTCGATTGTTGTACAGCTATTGACAATTGCTGTGCCTTATTTTCAGCGTTTACAAAAAGAGGGTGAATCAGGAAGGAAAAGAATGAACCAGATAACTCGTTATCTTACAGTAGTAATTCTTATTTTTCAGGGACCCGCTTTCCTTACGAATTTACATATGCAGTTAGCCCAAACGCCGGAAGCGTTTGTATTATCAGGACGATTTTTTGATATAAGTTCAACGATAATAATGTTGGCAGGCTCTATGTTTGTATTATGGTTAGGAGAAAAAATTACAGACAGGGGTATCGGAAATGGTGTTTCACTTATCATCATGATAGGTATTATTGCCAGATTCCCGGGATCTATAGTCCAGGAGTTCATTTCAAGATTGGAAGAACAAAGTGGTGGAGGTTTTGTATTGCTCCTTATAGAGTTTGTAGTTTTATTTGTTGTATTTATGCTGGTAATAATGCTGGTACAGGGAACAAGAAAGATTCCTGTTCAATATGCTAAAAGGATCGTAGGTAACAAGCAATACGGAGGGGTACGTCAATATATACCACTTAAAGTTAATGCAGCAGGCGTTATGCCTATTATATTTGCGCAGGCTATCATGTTCATCCCATTAACTTTAGCTAGTTTTGGAGGGGAATCAATGAGTGGTTTTGCGGCAGCATTTTCAAACTTTACAGGTTTTTGGTATAATTTGACAATGTTCCTCATGGTAATTGCTTTTACATATTTTTATACAGCAATTACTGTTAACCCAGTGCAAATGGCAGAAGATATGAAGAAAAACGGAGGTTTTATACCAGGTGTAAAACCCGGTAAAAAAACAGCTGAGTTTCTTGATTCTGTAATGTCGAAGATTACTTTACCGGGATCTATTTTCCTTGGTTTTGTAACTATTCTACCTGCTTTCGCACAAATGGTTGGAGTAAATTCACAATTTGCACAGTTTTTTGGAGGCACCTCGTTATTAATTCTTGTAGGTGTAGTTCTTGACACTTTGCAACAAATTGAAAGTCATTTATTGATGAGGCATTATGATGGGTTGATGAAATCCGGCCGAATCAAAGGACGTTCAGGAGGTGGATTCTAAGAGAATTTTGATATTGCGCAAAGTAGTTGGATAATCGACTACAAAGTTCTTTTTTTAATGAAGATATTGGTTTTTAAAACGTAAGATAATTCAGCGGCTGAAAATTCCTTTTAAAATAAAAGGTAGAATTAATCTTATAAATTACTGAATAAGAATTTAAAGAGGAAAGTGTGATTAATCTTTAAATGAGTGATAAGTATACCAATAGCAAATAGAAGTTTCTTTTAGGATGAAGTGTTAAACAAATCGAAATTAGTTAATAACAAACGATTTATGGCGAAACAGTCTTCAATAGAACAAGATGGAACTATAATCGAAGCATTGTCGAATGCAATGTTTAGAGTTGAACTGGAAAATGGACATGTAATAACTTCGCATATTTCTGGAAAGATGCGAATGCATTACATAAAGATTTTACCTGGAGATAAAGTCAAGGTGGAAATGTCACCTTATGATTTAACAAAGGGTAGGATTACATTTAGATACAAATAATCAATAGATTGAGCGAGAGCAATAGCAATTATAAAAATAAAAAGTTTATTTTTGTGGCAATTTTTGCGAAATGTTCTAGCAGGATGATAATCCATCTAAAAATATAAACGGATGAAAGTACGTGTATCAATAAAAAAACGTAGCGCTGATTGTAAAATTGTTCGTAGGAAAGGACGTTTGTACGTGATTAATAAAAAGAATCCTAAGTTCAAACAACGTCAGGGTTAATTTGTAAAACAAGAAATAATAAGAATTCTATGGCTCGTATAGTTGGTGTAGATATTCCAAATAATAAGCGTGGAGAAATCGCTTTAACATATATCTACGGGATTGGACGCAGTAGTGCTCAAAAAATACTTGCAGAAGCAGGAGTAGATAGGAACATTAAAGTTCAAGACTGGAACGATGATATGTTTCAGGCAATACGTAATGTTATTGGTTCTACTATGAAAGTTGAGGGCGAACTACGTTCGGAAACACAGCTTAATATTAAGAGGTTGATGGATATCGGATGTTACAGAGGAATCCGTCACAGAATCGGATTACCGGTACGTGGGCAAAGTACAAAAAACAATGCCCGTACCCGTAAAGGTAAACGTAAAACTGTTGCTAACAAAAAGAAAGCGACTAAATAATTAGTTATCAGATTATGGCAAAAAAGTCAGGAACTACTTCAAGAAAAAGAGTCGTTAAGGTTGAAGCCAGCGGTCAAGCTCATGTGCATTCGTCATTTAACAATATCATTGTTTCATTGGCAAATGATAATGGAGAGATAATATCTTGGTCTTCAGCGGGTAAAAAAGGTTTTAGGGGTTCTAAAAAGAATACTCCTTATGCAGCACAAACTGCAGCTGAAGAATGTGCAAAAACTGCATACGACCTTGGATTACGTAAAGTAAAAGTATATGTAAAAGGCCCGGGTAATGGTCGTGAATCAGCGATTAGAGCAATTGCCAGTGTTGGGATACAAGTTACAGAAATAGTTGATGTAACACCGTTACCACATAATGGTTGCCGGCCGGCCAAGAGAAGACGTGTTTAATTTATTGACATTTAAAAAGTAAAAGATGGCAAGATATATTGGACCAAAGTCAAAAATAGCCAGAAAGTTTGGTGAGCCAATCTATGGTCCCGACAAGGTTTTAGAGAGGAAAAATTTTCCTCCCGGGTTTCATGGAATGGCACGTCGTCGCCGTAAGGTTTCTGAATATGGTGTACAGTTGAAAGAAAAACAAAAAGTAAAATATACCTATGGTGTATTGGAACGTCAGTTTCGTAAACTTTTTGATAAGGCACACCGTTCGAAAGGTATTACCGGCGAAGTACTGTTAAAGTTACTGGAATCAAGACTGGATAATGTTGTGTTCAGATTAGGTATTGCACCAAGTCGTGCTGCAGCAAGGCAATTAGTTTCACATAAGCATATTACAGTAAATGGAAAGGTGTGTAACATACCTTCAAGTTTATTAAATCCTGGTGATATTGTTGGTGTTCGAGAGAAATCCAAATCATTAGAAGTTATAACAGATTCATTGGTTTCCAGGAGATTTAACAAAAGTGCTTGGTTGGAATGGGACGAATCTATGATGGCAGGTAAATTTTTAAACCTTCCAGAAAGAGATGAGATTCCTGAAAACATTAAAGAACAGCTGATTGTAGAGTTGTATTCGAAATAATCATTTTATATAAATAACTATGGCAATATTAGCTTTTCAAAAACCCGATAAAGTGATAATGCTCGAATCGGATGAGAAATTTGGAAGATTTGAATTTCGTCCGCTCGAACCTGGATATGGTATTACCATTGGTAATGCATTAAGAAGAATTTTATTATCATCTTTAGAAGGTTATGCAATTACTACTATCAAAGTTGAGGGTGTAGAGCATGAATTTGCCACTATAAAAGGTGTAATTCAGGATGTAACTGAAATCATCTTAAACCTTAAACAGATAAGGTTTAAAAAAGAGGTTGAAGATTTCGATAATGAGAAAGTTTCAATCACTATCACCGGACAAGACAAATTTAAAGCCGGGGATATTGATAGGTTTATGACGGGATTCAGTGTACTTAATCCAGACCTAGTAATTTGCGAGATGGAGCCTGCAGTAAAGCTTCAGATGGAAATTACCATCAACAAAGGCCGTGGTTATGTACCTTCTTCAGAAAATAAACCTGCTGAAGAAGAGTTCGGTGTTATTCCGATTGATTCAATTTACACTCCTATAAAAAATGCGAAATATTCAGTTGAAAATTTCCGTGTAGAGCAAAAAACAGACTATGAAAAGCTTCTCATTGAAATTTTAACTGATGGTTCTATTCATCCTAAAGATGCTTTGAAAGAAGCTGCAAAAATTCTTATATATCATTTTATGTTGTTTTCAGATGAAAAGATTACACTTGATTCTGATGAAAAATTTGCAAATGAAGAATTTGATGAAGAAATACTTCATATGCGACAAATGTTAAAGACAAAATTGGTAGATATGGATTTGTCGGTTCGGGCATTGAACTGTTTAAAAGCTGCTGATGTTGAAACATTAGGAGAGCTTGTTCAGTATAATCGCAATGATTTGTTAAAGTTCCGTAATTTCGGTAAGAAATCTCTTACAGAATTGGATGATTTGCTTTCTGCAATGAATTTAAATTTCGGGATGGATATTAGTAAGTATAAACTAGACAAGGAATAGTATAACGATGAGACATAACAAAAAATTTAATCATCTGGGCAGAAAAAGCGCTCATCGTAAAGCAATGCTTTCGAATTTGGCGTGTTCGCTCTTTCTGCATAAGAGAATTTCAACAACTGTAGCAAAAGCAAAGGCACTTCAGATTTTTGCTGAACCATTGCTTACAAAATCAAAAGATGATACAACTCACAATCGTAGAATTGTTTTCAGCTATTTAAAAAGTAAAACTGCTGTAACTGAACTCTTCCGTGAGATTTCTCCTAAAATTGCTGATCGTCCGGGAGGATATACCAGAGTTCTGAAGACTGGCAACAGGCTGGGAGACGATGCCGAGATGTGTATTATTGAATTGGTTGACTACAATGAAAATATGCTGGCAGCTAAAGAAGATAAGAAGGCAGCATCACGGCGTAGAAGATCATCAAAAAAGAAAACAGATAATTCTTCAGTGGATTCGACAGAGAAAACGGTAAAACGTAAATCTGAAAAGTCTGAAGAAGTTGCTTCTAAAGAGAAATTAGAAAATGAAGAATTAAATTCTGAAAATTCAGAATCAATTGAAGAGTCTGAAAAATAAGAGTTGTTTGATTTTAATAATATTAGAAAAGGGTTGAATTTTTAATTCAGCCCTTTTCTAATTACTATTGCTTTATAAAAAAACTATAGTGTAAAAAGAGAAGTATTCAAGAAGTGGTTTATATGCTCTACTAAAGCTTTTGCATGAATTGGTTTGACAATATAATCATCCATTCCGGCATCTAAACACTTGTTTTTTTGTTCTTTAAACATATTTGAAGTAATAGCAAAAATGGGTGTTCTGTTTTTACCATCTTCGATCTGTCTTATTTGTTGAGTTGTTTCGATTCCATCAAGTTCAGGCATATGTATGTCCATTAAAATCAGATCATATTTATTATTAGTAAATTTATCTATTGCAGATAAGCCATTACTTGCAAAATCAATATCGAAATAACCCTCAAGATTATATTGCAGTAATAAACGATTTCCTGCATTATCATCCACAACTAATATTTTTCTTTTACTTATCATCTTATTTAAACGTAAATTCCAAATTCATATACAAAAATAAGGACAATAAGGCAAAATGTAAATAGCTGTGATAATGTTTTTTAAAATTTTATATTTTAATTTTGTGACATATAATAAAAATATTTAGTATGAGCGACGATAAACAGATTATTTTTTCTATGTATAAGGTTAGTAAAACCTTTCCTCCCCAGAAACAAGTTATTAAGGATATCTCATTATCATTCTTTTTAGGAGCTAAAATTGGAATAATAGGATTGAATGGTTCAGGAAAATCAACTCTTCTAAAAATAATAGCAGGAAAAGATAAGTCTTTTCAGGGAGAACTGGTTTTTTCTCCCGGTTATACTGTCGGTTTGCTTGAACAAGATCCAAACCTGGATGATTCAAAAACTGTAAGGGAGATTGTGCAAGAAGGAGTACAGGAAATAATAGATGTATTAGATGAATATAATTCTATAAATAAAAGTTTTGAGCTTCCTGAAGTATATGAAAACCCGGACCGAATGGATAAACTTTTATTGCGTCAAGCTGAACTGCAGGAAAAAATTGATCTGTATGATGCATGGAATATTGATAGTAAGCTTGAAAGGGCTATGGATGCATTGCGCTGCCCCGATGGTGAAGAAAAAATAAGTGTTTTATCCGGGGGCGAAAGAAGAAGAGTAGCTTTATGCAGACTGCTTTTAAAAGAGCCTGATATTTTACTTTTAGATGAGCCTACCAATCATCTCGATGCTGAGTCTGTTCAATGGTTGGAAATGTATCTTCAACAATATAAAGGTACTGTTATTTGTATAACTCATGACAGGTATTTTCTTGATAATGTTGCCGGATGGATTCTTGAGTTGGATAGAGGAGAAGGTATACCATGGAAAGGAAATTATTCTTCATGGCTTGAACAAAAATCAAAGAGATTAGCTCAAGAAGAAAAAGGAATTTCGAAAAGACGAAAGACTTTAGAGCGAGAACTCGAATGGGTCAGGATGAGTCCGAAAGCCAGACATGCAAAATCCAAAGCTCGTTTGAATGCATATGAATCGTTGATGAATGAAGATTTAAGAGAAAGAGAACAAAAGCTTGAGATTTTCATACCCAATGGACCCAGACTTGGAAACAATGTTATTGATGCACATAATGTGTCGAAATCTTTTGGTGAAAAATTGCTTTTCGAAGACCTTGATTTTGTTCTTCCCCCAAACGGTATTGTTGGTGTAATTGGACCAAACGGAACAGGGAAAACGACATTGTTTAGGATGATAATGAAGATGGTAAATCCGGATAAGGGTATATTTAATATTGGGGAAACAGTTGTTTTAGGATATGCTGATCAATCGCATTCCGAAATTGATCCCGAAAAAACAGTTTTTCAGGTTATCTCTGGTGGACAAGAAGAAATCTCAGTTGGAGGTAAATTAATTAATGCAAGAGCATATGTTTCAAAATTTAATTTTAGTGGATCTGATCAGGAAAAAAAATGTGGAATACTTTCCGGAGGTGAAAAGAATAGGTTACATCTGGCAATGACATTAAAATCAGGAGCAAATGTTTTACTTTTGGATGAGCCAACAAATGATATAGATGTAAATACTTTAAGAGCATTGGAAGAGGGATTGGAAAATTATGCTGGTTGTGCAGTTGTTATATCTCATGATAGATGGTTTCTTGACAGAGTGGCTACTCATATCCTCGCTTTTGAAGGAGATTCTCAAGTAAAGTTTTTTGAAGGATCTTTTTCTGAATATGAAGATAATAAAAAGAAAAGAATAGGCGATATTACTCCTCACCGAATAAAATTCAAAAAGTTAATGGAATGATGTTAATGTAGAATGTAACAAATCATTTATTGTTTCATAATGTATTGTTTATCTAAGTCCTAATTGTATATATTAGGACTTCATTATTTACACAAGACACATATTATAAGTTAATTAACCTTAGAGTTAAATATTAGTTATTTTAATGCAACCGATTGCATTAAAATATTTATTTTTACTTATCTTTGATTTAAATAAAAACAGAAAAACAATACAATCATTCTTTTAAAATTATTTATTATGAGCTATTTAGATGAATTATTTAAGCTTAAAGGTAAGGTTGCAGTTATTACAGGTGGTGGGGGTGTATTAGCTTCAGAAATAGGAAGTGGATTATCAAAAGCTGGAGTAAAGATTGTATATCTTGATATTAATTTAGAATCAGCTCAAAGAGCTGCAAAAGCAGTACTAGCTGAAGGGGGAGATGCTATTGGTTTAGAAACAAATGTTTTAAATCTTGATATACTAAAAAAAACTCGGGATCTTATTTTAGAGAAATATGGAAAGATAGATATATTGCTAAATGCTGCCGGAGGTAATATGCCCGGAGCAACAATTCCTCCCGATAAAACTGTATTTGATTTGGATGTTAAGGATTTAGAAAAGGTAACAAATTTAAACTTTAACGGAACAGTCCTGCCTTCGATGGTGTTTGGTGAAGTTATGGCCAAACAAAGATCTGGTAATATTATTAACTTTTCCTCGATGGCAGCATTTCAATCTATTACCAGAGTGATAGGATATTCTGCAGCAAAGGCAGCAGTTTCTAATTTTACTTCTTGGTTGGCAATGGAATTAGCAATGAAATTTGGAGGTGGTTTGAGAGTTAATGCTATAGCTCCAGGATTCTTTATAGGTAATCAAAACAGAGATTTGTTATTGAATTCAGATGGGTCTTTTACTGATAGAGGTAATAAAGTTATAAATAATACACCTATGGGTAGATTTGGTGAAGCTCATGAATTGGTAGGAGCAATATTGTTTCTTGCAAGTGATTCAGCATCTTTTGTGACAGGGGTTGTACTCCCGATTGATGGTGGTTTTAGTACATTTAGTGGAGTTTAAAGATGGAATTTATCTATTCATGGCGATGGTTTGGTCCTAATGACAGGATACAATTATCAAATATAAAACAAGCTGGAGCATCAGCAATAGTTACTGCTTTACATCAGATACCTGTAGGTGAAGTATGGAAAGTAGAAGATATTATTGAAAGAAAAAAAGTAATTGAAGATGCAGGTTTAATCTGGAATGTAGTTGAAAGTCTACCTGTTAGTGAAGATATAAAGAGGCAGACCGGTAATTATCTTCAACACATTGAGAATTATAAAATATCTATTGAAAATTTAGCTAAGTGTGGGATAAATATTGTTTGTTATAATTTTATGCCTGTTCTTGATTGGTCAAGGACAAACCTTAAAGTAGTTTTTAAAGATGGTAGCCAGACTTCCGGATTCAAATTTCATGTTTTTGCAGCATTTGATTTATTTATTTTACAAAGGGAGAATTCACAGAATGATTATCCTGTTGAAATTGTTGGAAAAGCTAAAGAATTTTTTAATCAGCTTGATGAAGATGGGAAAAGATCTTTGAAAGAGACGATAATGTATGGTTTACCGGGATCCATGGAAACATATTCAATGGAGGACTTTAAAAATGCTTTATCACTTTATAAAGGTATTGATAGAAAAAAATTGAAATCGCACTTAAGTTTCTTCTTAAACGAGATCATACCTGTTGCTGAAGAGTATAATATTAAAATGGCTATTCATCCTGATGATCCCCCTTGGAATCTATTAGGATTACCACGAATTGTAAGTACAATCAATGATTTAAAAGAAATTGTGGGAATGAAAAAATCCAGATCTAACGGAATTACTCTTTGTACTGGCTCTCTTGGTGTAGGTTTTTTTAATAATTTATCTGAAATTGCTGCTGAATTAGCACCAAATATTCATTTTATCCATTTAAGAAATGTTATAAGAGATAATGATCTTAATTTTCAGGAAGAGACCTTTTTTGAAGGTGATGTAGACATGATTGATTTAGTTAAAATCTTAGTGTCGGAAGGGAAAAAGAGGGAAGCGTTAACATGTGAACCATATGTACTGCCGGTAAGACCTGATCATGGTCATCAAATGCTGGAAGATATAGGTAAGGATAATTATCCGGGATATAGTTTATATGGAAGAATGAAAAATCTCGCAGAAATAAAAGGTCTTACACTTGCCGTTTTGAATTTCATCGATTAATGGATATATTATAATTTTTAAATTGATTCTTTTCTATATACTATAATTTATTCTCATATAAGAAAGCCATTAAGATTAATAAATCTTGATGGCTTTCTTATTTGTATTCAATTAGTATTGCAAAAGTAAACTGGGGAATAAAAAATTTATTGATAGTTTTTATTTTTTTATCTTTAAAAAAGAAATGATAAGTTTTGTTTTTAATCTTTTGTTAGAAAAATCGAGTGTAATATTTACACCTTATGATTTAATAAAATTGATAATTTTTATTCTTAAGTAATGTTTGAAATGGTTCAATTTTGAGGTTTGAATTTTAAAGTATTGAATTATTAAGTTTGTATAATAAATAGATATAAATTTTTATAAAAATCTTTTATGAAAGCTATGGAAAAAATTAGAAACACTAAGATTCTGATGGTCACTTCCCTAATGATTAGTTTTTTATTTTGTTCTACCTTATTATCAGGACAAATAACGTTGCCGAACATTTTAAGTTCTAATATGGTAATTCAAAGGGGTATTGATGCTGATGTTTGGGGAACAGCAAGTAGTAATGAAAAAATCTCAGTTAGTTTCAGGGGGGCTATAATTAAAACAAAGGCTGACAAAAACGGTCAATGGAGTGTCAAAATACCAACAGGTGAAGCAGGAGGACCTTTTGACTTAGTTGTTGAAGGTAATAATGCAATTACACTAAATAACGTTATGGTTGGTGATGTATGGGTTTGTTCAGGACAATCAAATATGGAGTGGCCCCTGAAGCAAGCAGAAAACGGAGATTACGAAGTTAAGAAATCAAATTTTAAAAATATACGATTATTTCAGGTTCAAAAGAATGTCTCAGTTGTTCCATTGGAAAATACAGGAGAAACTAAATGGGAAGAATGTAATCCAAATACATCAGCTGATTTTTCTGCTATTGGTTATTTTTTTGGGCGTAAACTTCATGCTGAAACCGGAGTTCCAATTGGTTTAATTAACAGTAACTGGGGGGGGACAATAATTGAAACATGGACAAGTGAACAAGGATTAAAAGATGATGCTTTGAGTTTAAAATGGCTTGAGGAATTAAAAAGTTATGATGCTAAGGCTATGGCTGAAAAGCTTAAAGTTATTTTTAATGAATATAGTAAAGAATTAAAAAAAGTAGAGCAACCAGACTGGTATCATGAATACATAAATACTGATTATAATGATTCTGATTGGAAAGAACTGGAACAACCGGGATTGTGGGAAAACAATCATGATTTTGAATCTTTTGATGGTATTGTGTGGTACAGATATTCTTTTGAAATTCCTAAAGGCTTTGATATTAATAAATCTGTTATCTCTCTTTGTATGATTGATGATTCAGATATAACATGGATCAATGGGAAAAGAGTAGGCGAAACTTTTAACAAATATAATTACCCCCGTAAATACGAAATTCCTGTAAATGTTCTTAAACATGGGGTTAATACCTTAGTCTTAAGAGTAGAAGATTATACAGGAGGTGGAGGCATATACGGATTAGAATCAAATTTGAACATTTCTGATGGAACAAATATTGTTAACCTGTCAGGAAAATGGAAGATTAAAAAAGATCCCCTTCCTACACCACCTAATCCATTGGTTTTATCAGAATCTGCTTTGCAACCCAATCAATTTCCAACTTTATTATATAATGCCATGATTAATCCCCTTATAAATTTTGAAATTAAAGGTGTTATATGGTATCAGGGGGAATCTAATGCTGATGGAATGGGGCAGGCTTTGCGCTATGATAAACAATTAAAATCAATGATACTTGATTGGAGAAAAAAGTGGAAAAATGAAAGTTTATATTTTAATCAGGTTCAGTTAGCAAACTATAGAGGAGAATCTCAATCAGCTCAGAATAATGATATCTGGCCTTTTTTAAGGGAGGCTCAATACAAAGCATTGGAATTACCAAATACAGGAATGGCATGTATTATTGATATTGGTGACCCTAACGATATTCATCCTAGAAATAAAGTAGATGTTGGAGAAAGATTAGCTTTAAATGTATTGAGAGATGTTTTTGGAAAAATTTTAGTTGCTCATGGCCCCAGATTTACTAATGCAAGATTTGAGGGCAATAGGGCATTGATAACATTTACAGAAGTTGGGTCAGGATTGAAAAGTACTAACAAATATGGATATATTAACGGGTTTTCTGTTGCTGGTAAAGACAAAGTATTCCATTTTGCGAAAGCTTCTTTTAGTTCATCTAATTCTGTAGTAGTGTTTTCCGATAAAGTAGAAAAAATAGAATCAGTCAGATTCTTATGGGCAGATAATCCCGGAGAAATAAATTTATACAATTCTTCAGAATTGCCTGCAGAACCTTTTAGAACAGATAATTGGTAATTTAAATATTTATATGAAATGAAAAGAATACTGTTGTTATTAATGGCATTAACGACTACGCTGGTGCTATCTGCTCAAAAATTTAGCGGTTTAGCAGAAACTCCTCCAATGGGTTGGAATAGTTGGAATATTTATGCTTGCGACATCAACGAAACGCTTATTAAGGAAGTGGCAAAAGCAATGGTGGACAGAGGATTAAAAGATGCAGGTTATGAATATGTTGTAATTGATGATTGTTGGCACGGAGAAAGGGATAGTCTTGGTTTTATTACTGCTGATCCAATTAAGTTCCCTTCAGGAATTAAAGCCTTAGCTGACTATATTCATTCATTGGGTTTGAAGTTTGGTATTTATTCCGATGCAGGATGGAAAACTTGCGGTGGAAGACCCGGTAGCAGAGGTTATGAGTTCCAGGATGCGATGAAATATGCAGAGTGGGGGGTTGATTATTTAAAATACGACTGGTGTAATACTGAAGGATTAAAGGCTGAAGGAGCTTATTTAACAATGAGAGACGCTTTATACAAAGCCGGAAGACCAATTCTCTTCAGTATGTGTGAATGGGGTGACAATAAACCATGGAAATGGGCAAAGGATATCGGACATATGTGGAGAACAACAGGTGATATTTATGATGATTTTTATGGACAATGGAATCATGGAACATGGTCATCATGGGGCGTTCTTAATATTTTGGATATGCAGGAAGGTTTAAGGGAATATGCAGGACCAGGTCACTGGAATGATCCTGATATGATGGAGGTCGGAAATGACTTATCCATAAATGAAAGCAGGGCGCATTTTTCTATGTGGTGCATGTTAGCTGCTCCACTTATTGCTGGAACAAGTATTCAAAGTGCTTCCGATGAAGTCATCTCAATTTTAACGAATAATGAGGCTATTGCAATTAATCAAGATAAATTGGGAATTCAAGGATTTAAAGAATCCAGAATTGATAGCCTTGAAATTTGGTATAAACCACTTAAAGATGGAGATTGGGCTGTATGTTTTCTGAATCGGGATGCAACTGCCAAAATCATTGATTATAAATGGGTAGAGAAAGAAATAAATGATGATTTTGCCAATAGAAAAACTAATTTTAAAGAAATAACTTATGAGATACGTGATGTCTGGACTAAAAGGAATTTAGGGATTACTAAAAGTCCTTTAAAAGCTTCAATACCCTCACATGATGTTCTTATGTTGAGATTAAATGTGAAAAATTAAGAATGTTATTATAGTTATATTTATATTACACTTTATTTATTTATGTAAATAGCTAAAATTCATCAAAATAGAATAGTCATGAAACAATTTATTAAGTATTTTCTTTTAGTTATTTTACTTTCAGTAGTTTTATTCTCAAGAGCTGCTGAAATTGCGTTGAATTCTCTGGGATATTTACCTTCTGATGTTAAAATAGCAACGGTTTCTTCCAATTTCAAATCTTTCAAAGTATATGAATCGACCAGTGGAGAAATGGTTCTTGAAGCTGCAACATCAGATACCGTCTATCAAAAGGATGTAAATCGAACTGTTCGTTATGCTGATTTTTCAAAAGTTTCAAAAGAGGGGACTTATTATTTAAAATTATCAGATAGTATAAAATCCTGCAATTTTCAAATTTCTGGAAATATCTTTAATTCAGCTTTTATTTCATCGATGAGAGCTTTTTATCTCTGGAGATGTGGTATGGCTGTTGAAGGTACTCATAATGGAATATTTTATTCACATAATGCCTGCCATCTTGATGACGGTTGGCTTGATTCAATTGGCATTTTGAATAAAAGAATTGATGGAACAGGTGGCTGGCACGATGCCGGGGACCATGGTAAATATATTGTAAATGCTGGAATAACAGCAGGAATGATGTTCGTCGCATGGGAACAGTTTAATGATAAACTGAAAAATCTGAAATTGAATATTCCGGAAACGGCCCCTGAATTTCCGGATTTTTTAAAAGAATTGAAATGGGAAACTGATTGGTTCTTAAAAATGACTTATCCCGATGGATCAGGAAGAATAAGTCATAAGTTGACAAGAACTAGTTTTGAAGGATTTATTATGCCTGAAGATGATAAGGAAAAGAGATTTTTAACAGAATGGAGCTCGTCAGCAACTGCTGATTTTGTAGCTGTCATGTCTCAAGCTGCACGCTATTTCAAACCATATGATAGATCTTATTCAAAGAAATGTCTTGATGCTGCCATATTAAGCTATGATTTCTTACAGAAAAACAGGGCTGACCATAAATTCTCTCAAAGAGGATTCAGAACAGGAGGTTATCATTCTTCTGATGAAGATGACAGATTATGGGCTGCTGTTGAGATGTGGGAAACAACTGGAAAAGATGTTTATTTGAAAGACTTCGAAATGAGACTCTCATCAATGAAAATTAAAGTCGATGAAGACTGGGATTGGGGAAATGTTAGAAACATGGCAGTGTTCACTTATGTTTTGTCATCAAAAAAAGGGAGAAATGAAATCTTGCTGAATGAAGTGAAAAAGCTGATAACTCAGGTTGCTGAAAGCATTGTTGAAAAATCAAAGAAAGATGTTTACTCAAGACCTTTAGGAGAAAAATATTATTGGGGTTGTAATGGTACTGTTGTTCGACAAGTATATAACTTGTTTGTAGCAAATAAAATTAATCCGGATATTAAGTACAGAAATGCTTCTCTTGATGCTATTAACCATGTTTTTGGGAGAAATTTCTACGGCAGGTCTTATGTAACCGGTTTAGGATATTTACCTCCAATGAATCCTCACGACAGAAGGTCTGGGGCAGATAATATTCCTGAACCATGGCCGGGTTATATTGTTGGTGGAGGTCAGAATGCAACAGATTGGCTGGATGAAGAAAAAAGTTATTCAACAAATGAAGTTGCAATAAACTGGCAAGCCGCATTAGTATTTGCTCTTGCCGGTTTTATAAATTATTGATTCTAAATTTGTCCTTAAAGTTTATTTTTTTTCTGTAAAACAAATATTATACTTATAATAAAGGCTGTACTTTTCATTTGTACAGCCTTTTTTATCATTAGTATTATCTTATTTTTTTAAGCTCGTTATTTGTGTTTTAAATCAATTTTTTATTGATCATTGAATAAACTTCGCTTCTCAGTTTTAAATAATCATTTGAAATTACGGGGCTTAAAAAAATAATCTCTACAAAATTAATAGGTCTCCACATTTGTCTAAAGAAATGAGCTATTATGCCTTCACTGCTTTTCCATTTATTTTCGCTATTTGAGTAATTGATTACACATGGAATAATAGGTATTCCAGATTCAGCAGCTACTTTAAAACTACCCTTTTTAAATGGTAATGTACCCGGACCCTTATGGGTAGTACCTTCAGGAAATATTGTAACCGGAATTTTATTCTCAATCGATAATTTAATATTTTTCATTGTTTCATTCATACTCTTGATATTTTTTCTATCAACAATAATTGGTTTGCAAATACTCAATATTAATATGATAATTGGCCACTTCAATATTTCCTTTTTGGCAACAAATGCGGATGAAGAATATGCAGCAACTAATAAGGCATCAAGGTAACTCTGATGATTGGGCATAAGAAAGTATCCTTTTATATCAGGCATCTTATTCCTTTTAATAATAAAACCTAAAATAAAAAGTGTAATCTTACTCCATAACCTAATGATTCTGAACTTATAACTTCCCTTTTTCCTGAATATCCAAAGCTCCAAATGTGCAAAGGGTACTAAGCTAATAAAATTGATAATTATTAGTACAAGACGTATTAAAGTAAGAGGCGATAGAATAATAGATAAAATCTTACTTGCCCGATTCAATTTTAGATTTATTTTTTATGCTTGACTTTAATTAATTTACTTACATCATAACCTCTGCTTTTAGCTTTTTCAAGCAATGATTTATAAACTTTATCATCCATTTCAGGAGTCCTGCTTAATATCCAAAGGTATTTAGAAGAATTACTTCCTATGAGAACATATTGATAATTTTCATCGAGTTCTAAAATATTATAAGGTGAGTAAAAGAAAAGGAAAAATGAAACTTTTAGATTTCTTGGTGTTTCAGGAGAAGTAAGTTTTGCTTTTCCTATCGATGTTTTAAACTTTCCGTTAAGCCCATCTTTATATCCTGAATTAGTAACCTTGATTTTTCCATTCTCCATTAAAGAATAGTTTGCTGTAGTTCCTTCAAGCCCTCTTTCAAACGAATGATCAAATCGAGCTATTTCATACCAGTTTCCAAGGTATTTTTCTAACTTAAAATCAAAAGTCGATTTTATTGTCTGATCTGGTGATTTTGCACTCATAACTAATGTGTTTATCATTATTAAAGCTGTTAAGATAATTGAACGTTTCATATATAAATTTTTATGATTATTGAACTTCAAGTTTAACAAGTTATGGGTTAAAAGGTTCAATCATTTTATTGAAAGAAACCTTGAGGCAAATTTATACCCTTCTATTTCAGCTCTTATAAAATCAAAAAGCTCTTCTTTCGATATTAGGGCTTGTCGTAATATCGAATTTGCCATTCCATATATCGCCGGAATTGTTGATCTTTTTATGAAATAGTATCCATCCAGGAAATTATTTACTCCCCCTGAAATTATAAGATTGTTACAATAGCATGAATTTTTTGCTACCAGCTTATTTATAATTTCTATCATTTCATTTGCATTATGACCAACTGAAGTTAATGGTTTTAAATGCTTGCAATACCCATTTTTATTTCTATTTATTTCTATTGCAGCGAAGTTTGTTCCTCCGTATGCTCCAAATTCAATACAGTCAACTTCAAGTTTAAGTAACCTCTCCAAGCTATCAGGACCAATACCCTGACCAACTTCTTTTATAATTATTTTATATTTGTGATTCAAACCCTCTATAAATTCACTTATGGTTTCTATCGGAGGTCTTTTAAATAAATCACCTTCTGGTTGCAGCCATTCCTGGGTGGGATTAACATGAATTATCAAACCATCTGCTTGTAATCTCTCAATTACAAGCTCATGTATCTTTTCTGACATTTTTTCGTCAATTAACTCTTCTATCTGGGCTATACCTATGTTAGCAAAAAAAGGAACATCTTTGCCCAGAATTGAACGTAGATTAAAATCTTCAAAGTACTTGTTGCTTTTCAATAGTGTCCTGCATGAGCCCAACCCTATTCCTAATCCAAACTCAGCTGCAGCTTCTGCTAAATAGTGGTTGATTATTCCGGAGCCTGCAGATCCACCTGTTATACTCGAAATCCAAAGAGGATGACTCATCGTCTTTCCGAGAAATTCTATCTTTTCATTACCCGTTGAGTGTGCATTTAGCATTGGCTCATAATTAAAACGCGGATCAGGTGTACCCGATATTGGTATTGATGTCTCTGCTAGTTTTATATGATCAATTTTCCTCTTAACCATTATAAAAGTATATTCTTTCTTATTTATAATATGTAATTGTTCAGAATTTCAGATTCGCCAGTTTTTACGTATACATTACTTCCTTTTGGCTGAATTAATAAATTATCTATTGTTATATTTTCTCCTTCAATTAAAAGCTGATATACTAAACCTGCCTTAAAACTAACATCTTTATCTATTCTTATCCAATTTTCGAAAACATTATTTTCACCTCTTACATTCAGCTTGATTGTGTCTGTAACAAGACCATACTTGTCTACTAAATTTATTGTTGTTTTAGGCATGTCATATTTTCTTTTATCAAAATAAATCCAAAATGAAACTGTGTTTTCTCCTTTTATCCCTTTTGAAAAAAAGTTCTCTTCGAAAATTATAGCCTCTTTCTTTTTCGTAGAATATCTTCCTTTCCCGGCGAGTTGCTTTTTTGATGGTGAATCATCAAAGTTTTTATAATATATCACTTCAGGCAATGTGTCAGCTTTAAAATAATCATTACCCTTTAGTGTTGAAATTGTATTCTCTGCATCTTTTCTCCAATCGTTATAATCTTTATTAAATATTTCAGGATCAAGACTTGATAGAGATATATATTTGTCTTCCCAAAGTAATGTTGATTTGTTTTTTAGTGTTTTTTCTTCTAAAGTTAAACCGTCTTTATTACAAAGAAGCAGAATAGGCAGTTTATTTAAATCTTTCAATCTTGTCTTTATTATTTGAGGGTCAGATAAAAGTTGAACACTTGATAATGCATTACTGAAAGAAAGGTAGGGAGAAAGAGATTCAATAATAGGCAAGCCAGTGTTATACGATACTTTTATTGCTTCAGGGAATGTATTCAACCCTCTTTCAAACATTAATTTATCTCCCGAGGAATTTGCAAATGGTAAAAAAAGAATTGCCTGATATTGCTTCGCGTCTATACCTGCCTGATTTAGCTTACCTGAGAATTCAGATCTGTCTTTATCTATTTTATCGTTTGCCTTTGTAATATTTTTAAAACTCACTGTGCTGTTAGTAATTGAATCATAGGACCAGAATGAAAGTGAAAGTATTAATATCCATAAAGCCTTTTTAGTTTTACCCTCATTCTTTAGTTTTATGTGATAATTGTATATGTATACTGCAGAATATACTGTAAATACATAAAAGAAAACCCAAGAGAATCGTCCTAAAGCCCTGAATTGTTTTAGGAAGGGAAATATATTCGCTAAAACTGTAGTCCCGGGAAAACACATGGAAAACAGTAAAATTAAAAATGAACCTACGAGGAAAACATTTAACTCCTTGTGAGGGAAAATGACAGCTAAATCTTTTCTTGTATAAAAACGATATATAAAGCTGAGCGAAAATATAACTGCAATCACCATGGCCGGTAATCCAACAAATGAATGACCTTCCCACTTAATCCCTGCCATATTATATATATTCTCTGGTAGTAATTTAAACAACTGATCAAATGGCATAAATATGCTAAAAAGGTTAGATGTATATATATTGTAGCCATACGGATTTGTAGGTCTGTCATTTACCCAATCTGTTAATGCAGTAAAGCCATTTACAACGATAACCGGAATTATGGCTATTATGAATAGCATAAGACAAACTTTAAAAACACTTTTTAACCCTTTCCTGTTGATCCATAATTCTCCAATTATTATTGAAAAAATGAAGAATGAAAAGAACGCTAAATAGTATTTGTCAATAAAACCACCCCCAATTCCTGAAATTATTAAAAGGGATACCCAAAGCCATTTGTTTTTGTTTTCTCTGAACTTAATCAGAAAATACCAAATCATAGGAATATAAAAAATATATGATAATTCAATCTGAGCCTGAAGTCGTTGAAGCTGAGGAGATAAAAATATTATTATTAAAGTGATTATGGACGAATACCAAATCGGCAATTTGCTTTTTCTGAGAATAAGAAAAATAAAAGGTATAGTTAAAAGGATAGAAAATATCATTAACAAGTTTAGTATTCCTACTCCATTGGAATTTATTGGGATTATGGAATTTACTAACTTAAACACCCACAATATAAGAGGTTGATTGTTATCATACATTATGTGCTCACTATATGGATAATTTACTCCTTCATGCTTTACCCCTGATCCATATTGAAAATTGTACGAAAAATTGTAATACCCCTTTATTGTTTCTCCCGTCTTGTTGAAGATATATCCGTCCGGATTTAATAATACCGGTTTGAAAATGAAAAATAAAATTACTGAAGCAATTATTACATTTATTATTATAGAGTATGTATTTTTCTTCATTTATATTTTTATTTATTATAATAAAACAAACAAGCCTGAATTTATTCTAGTAAGTTATTAAAATATTTAATTATGTATTCAGATTTATGATGTGATGTAAAAATAAATTTTTTATTTGGATAAAATTCACTCATGTATTATAGATTTTTTCTTTCTTGTACATAATGTTTTAGGATAAATTATGGTTTAAGGTTTTTGTTCCATGTAAAATATAAATGATTGTAATTGAGTTAAGTAAAAACTCAACAACATGGAAGTTGAAAGGAAAGGTAATTTTAATTACTCAGTGATAGCTCTTTTATATATATACCCCCATGCATGTTTATTCCTAAAAGATTTTATTAATGCGAAATTATTTTTTGCATATAAAACACTTTCATCATTCCCATCAAATGTTGATTCATATATGAATACCTGTGATTCTTTTACGTTTTTCCAGTCATTTACGTTTGTAAAACTACCTTCCCCATTTACGTATCCCAATCCCTTGTCCCTTAAGTTAAAAATCATATTAAATGAAACAGATAAAGTGTCATTATATAAGTTTTCTTCCTCACAGAATTTTACCATTTCCTGATGTACTTTTATTGTTTCAATATATCCAAGATCAGAATCACTATTGGTCTTTTGCGTAAATGAAAAGTATAAACAGATAGTTGCTATAGAGAGAGTTATAATGTATTTGATATAGTCTTTTATTTTCATGTTATTTAAAACATACGAAAAAAGAATGATTGTGAGAATCATTAAAACAAGTCCATATCTTATCGTGTAAAAATTGAAAACTGAAAACAATAAAAATGAGACTATCGATATGAATCCTAGTATAATAAACTTTTTATCCCCTCTTTTTGAAAAGAAGAAAATCAGAAGTGAAATCAAAAATACTCCAGATAAGTATATCCTCCCTTGTTTTAAAAAGATTGATGATAAAGCTTGTTGTATGTTTACTTTTATAACATAGGAGTTGAAAGTGATATAATTCAAGTGCTCACCATAGAAAAAGATACCAAACTTTAAATAATGCAAGATTAGAAATATTGAGTATACAATTCCCGGAATAATTAAAAACAGTAGGTGTAAGGGCTTAAATTTATCTCGATTTGATTTGTTTAATAAAGATGCCAGATAATGTATTCCAAATACAATACAGAAAATAATGCTTGTCTCTTTTGTTAAAACCATTAATGTTGACACTATAGCATATTTCCAATATTCTTCTCTGTTGTAATAAAAGAAGGATAAAATAAAAAATAGTGAAACCATCATCTCCGGTAGTAAGAATATTGACTGAGCAAGGAATAATGATTGTACACTTATAAGTAAAGTAGCTATCATTCCGGCATTCCAGCTTATTATTTTCTTTAAACCGTAAAAAGTAATTATAAGTAATGCCACTGAAACAGATAATGCAAAAATCCGCATCATTATGATGCTTTCAGGGAAGATTTTCATCCATAATGAGGTAATGAAAAAATAAAATTGAGGGTGTCCTTTGCAATAATCAAGTGGTACAACTCCCGGTAACATACTCGGACCTGCTTCAGCCATCTTTTTTATTGATGTAAAGTATGACCAGGCTTCATCCCAGAAGTAAGGAAGTGATAGATTCGGTACTTGAATTAAAAGCAATATACCTATTGGAATTAGTATTAAAAGATCCCTTCTTTCAAAAGTTTTCATCAAAAGTCTATTTTGCAAATATTTTAAATTTTCCCAAACCCCACTTTTGAAGCCTGAATTGAATCGAAGTATTCAACACTCCAAGACCATAGATTGAACTGTTTTTTATGTTTATACTTGAGGCTTCTTTAAAGTATTTTGTCGGACAAGTGATTTCTGCTATTTCATATCCTTCATACCATATCTGTGCTAACATCTGATTGTCAAATAGGAAGTTGTCAGAATTTGCATTGTAATTTACAGCTTTTAATACTTCTTTTGAAAAAGCTCTGTATCCCGTATGATATTCAGATAATTTAGCATTCATCAAGATATTTTGAGTGAAGGTAAGAAGCCTGTTCGCTACATATTTATACCATGGCATACCTCCTTTTAATGCTCCCTTACCTAAGATTCTTGATCCAAGTACTACATGATAAAGACCATTGGAAATTAAATAAGTCATTGAAGGTATTAATAACGGAGTGTATTGATAATCAGGATGAACCATGATGACGATATCGGCATTCAGCTCTAAAGCTTTATTGTAACACGATTTCTGATTGCCACCATATCCCTGGTTCTTCTCATGTTTAATTATGTGATTTATACCAAGCTGCCTTGCAACATTTATCGTGTCATCCTTACTGCAATCATCAACCAGAATTATTTCGTCTACAATGGTTTTGTCTATTTCGTTAAATGTTTTTTCTAAAGTTTTTTCCGCATTATAAGCAGGTAGTACAACAACAACTTTTTTATCTTTTATCATAGTTATATTTGATTGGTTTTAAAAGTTCCGGTTTATTTTAGTGGTTGGGCAAAAGTAAAAATATCTTTTGCTGTAATTTCATTTCCACATAGTATTATTAATCTTTCTATTACATTCCTGAATTCTCTTATGTTTCCAGTCCAGTTTATCTTTTTAAATTCCAAAATTGCATCTTCTGTGATTTTTTTTACCTGCATACCATATTCTGAACATATCTGATTTATAAAGTAATCTGCCAAAACCGGTATGTCATCCAGCCTTTCATTTAATGAGGGTACCCGTATCAATATTACGCTTAACCTGTGATATAAATCCTCTCTGAAAGTTCCATTTTCTATTTCTTTCTGCAAATCCTTATTCGTCGCAGCTATTACCCTGACGTTTATTTCAATTGCTTTTTCTCCACCAACCCTTGTTATCATGTTTTCCTGTAAGGCTCTTAAAACCTTGGCCTGTGCCGAAAGACTCATGTCTCCAATTTCATCTAAAAATAATGTCCCCCCTTCAGCTTGCTCAAACTTTCCTTTTCTTTGCTTGATCGCCGATGTGAAAGCTCCTTTCTCATGACCAAAGAGTTCGCTTTCTATCAATTCTGAAGGTATTGCTGCACAGTTTACTTCAATAAACGGCCCTGCAGATCGGTTGCTTAAGTCATGCAACCTTCTTGCTACTAATTCCTTTCCTGTTCCATTAGCTCCCGTTATTAAAACTCTCGCATCAGTTGGGGCTACTTTATCTGTCATTTCAAATATCTTCTTTATAGCCTCAGACTCACCAACAATTACATATTTCGATGTAACTTTCTTTCTTAAATTCTTTGTTTCAACCAGTAATGACGATTTGTCAATAGCATTCCTGATTGTGATTAATAACCTGTTAAGATCCAAAGGTTTTTCTATGAAATCGTATGCCCCTTTTTTTATGGCTTCAACTGCTGTGTCGATATTACCGTGTCCCGATATCATGACAATTGGTGTGTCAGGATGAATCTCAAGTAATAATGGCAGCAATTCTATACCATCCATTTCAGGCATCTTTATATCGCAAAGAATTATATCGTATTCATTACTTTTTACATGATCTAGTGCAGTCTTCGCATTTTCAGCTAAATCGACCTGGTATTTTTCATACTCAAGGATTTCCTTCAGAGTATTCCTTATTGACCTTTCATCATCAACTACTAATATCTTTGACATATCTTTCTTTTTAGCTTATTTATTTAACTGAAATTTTCATAAAAGATTACAAATTTACAATTTTGTGTCAAACAGGCCGAAATGTTTACAAATAAGATTGAGCATACTTAAAATTAAATATTTTTGAATTTTGTAACAATTGGTATAAATGAGCTAAATTTGAACATTGTTTAAAATATTGTCATGTTCGAAAAGGAAGTATATATAAACAGGAGAAATATCTTAAAGACTAATATTAAACAAGGTTTGATCCTTTTATTTGGTAATGATGAATCTCCAATGAATTATCCCGATAATCCATATTATTTCAGACAACACAGTACTTTTCTTTATTATTATGGATTAGATGTTCCATCTCTGGCTGCATTAATCGATCTTGATAATGATACCGAAACTATTTTTGGTGACGAACTTTCTTTAGACGATATTGTCTGGACTGGAATAAAACCTACCATTAAAGAACAATGCGAACAGATTGGTGTTGACGAAGTTTTACCAATGGTCAAACTTTATACTATCCTGAGAGAGGCTTCTGCTTCCGACCGACAAATCCATATTTTACCGGCATACCGTTTCGAAAATAAAATAAAGTTACTTCGATTATTAAATATTAGACCGGATCAAATTTCTCTTAAATCTTCTGAGGAATTAGTAAAAGCCGTTATCAGCCAAAGAGAAATTAAAAGCGATGTTGAAATTAAAGAAATAGAAAAGGCTGTTAATTGGACTGTTGATATGCATGAAGCAGCTATTAAAGCAGCTAAACCCGGAATGAAGGAAGCTGAGATTTCTTCACTTGTTACTAAGATTGTTCTTGATAGGGAAGGGTATTTGTCTTTCCCGGTTATTGCTACTACCAAAGGCGAAATTCTACACAATCATTATCACGGCAATTTTCTAAATGACGGCGATTTGTTTCTTTTGGATTGCGGAGCTGAAACTCCTATGCACTATGCAGGTGATTTAACAAGCACTTTTCCCGTTTCCGGAAAGTTTTCTCAAAAGCAAAAGGATATTTATCAAATTGTTCTTAATGCTCATTATGGCTCTGCTTCTAAACTTGAACCGGGAATTCCTTTTAAATCGATTCATTTTGAGGCTGCCGGAATTATTTTCGAAGAACTTAAAAAACTGGGACTTACAAAAGGTGATACTGAAGAAGCTATCAATGAAGGAGCTCATGCACTTTTCTTCCCCACAGGCCTGGGACACATGATGGGACTTGATGTTCACGACATGGAAGACCTCGGAGAAATAAATGTTGGATATAATGGCGAAGCAAAAAGTACTCAGTTTGGTCTTAAATCACTTAGATTGGCCAAAGAATTAAAGACAGGATTTGTCCTTACTATTGAACCCGGAATTTATTTTATCCCTGAACTTATTGACCTCTGGAGCTCAGAAAAGAGATTTGACCAGTTCATTAATTATTCAAAAGTTAAAGAATATATCGGGTTTGGGGGTATAAGAATAGAACAGGATTATTTAATAACTAAAAACGGATATCGCCTTCTTGGAAGAAGAAAACCTATGGAAATTAATGAAATAGAATCTCTTAGAGATATTTAATCTTCATTTATCCAGGTCTCAAGCATCATATATATGTCTGCCTTTTGCTTGTAAGGCATAGCCCCAATCTTGATATTATGATTGGCTCCCGGTACTGTAATCTTTTTTGCTTCACTGTTGGGCTTGAGTTTTATTGCCGTTGCTGACCATGGATCAAACTCCCCATAGATTAAAAGAACATGCTTCCCATTTTCAAGAATCGACTTTTCTATTTGTTTAATAGTCTTTTTGTCATACTTAAAATCTGTATTGTCAGGGATGAATATTTTATTCAAATAACCTTCTGCATCTTTTATTTTAAGGTATCCTTTTAACGGCTTTACATCATATCCATAATGCCCTAATTCCTTGGCCGCCTGAACGTAATATGACCTGTAGGGTAATGATCCTTCATTCGAAAAATAATCAGGATCCAATACACTTAACAGATATTTGAATTTTTTATTGATATTATCACCCGAAAGAGGTATTTCATTACATTTCATCCCATATTGCCAGAAATAAAATTCATATTCCAATATCCAATAATCCAAAACCTCCTCTTTTTTTATTCTGAATGTGAGATTTCTGGCATCTATTACCGAATCCAAAAGATATTGCATTGTATCCCTGTTGTTTAAGAAGTCTTTCTGAAAACTATCAATCTTATCCCTGCAAGCAGCACTTCCTACATTATCCATAAATTTCTCCAGCCTTTTATCTTCTTTGTCATAATTGATCGCTGGAACGTATGCAATCCATATATCAGCATCATCAGGATAATAGGCCTTATATGCAAGCGCATTTGTACCCCCCTTACTGCTCCCGGTAACAATCCATTTGTTTTTGTTGTCGTATATCCTCGAGAAAATCTTTTGTATCCTATGCAAATCAGCACATGCATTTTTAACAGTTAAATATTCCCATTTGGGATTGTTGGGCATCGACTTACCAAAATAACGGTGTTCAACTACTATTTGATTGCCTTCCAAAATCTTGCTTAACTCATTTATGTAATTGGGTTTTAAAGCATAATCTGCGTTATATCCCTCACTTACAAATATTACCGGACTGTATTTGTTGTAATCTGATAGAATTATTCTTTGCGTAAATTTGCCTTCAGATGGATTCTCATGATTCAAATATTGATCAATTAAAATCTCATATGTCTCTTTAAAAAAAGGATAGGGATTGATTTTTTGTATTGATTTAACTTCAGGGAAATCTTTAATCTTATTATACAATTCACTCTCCTGTGCTTTTACTAAAACACCCAAGCATAAGAAAAAACATATAAACCACACCGATTTCTTAAAATTCATATTTTGTTTCATCTCCTCTCCATTTAAAAACTCAGCACAAGTTAAAAAAAATGAATGACAATTAAATGCATATCATGTCAAAACACTATCCTTTTATTAAGGATTTCTATTTATAGCGTAATTTTTTTTCAAAAAGATTAGTATCAGATTATTCCCAGTTCTTTGCCAATCTTTTTAAAAGCTTGTATCGCCTTGTCTAATTGAGTTTTATTATGAGAGGCTGAAATCTGAACCCTTATTCTTGCTTTCGATTCAGGAACAACCGGATAGACAAACCCTATAACATAGATTCCTTCTTTTAATAGTAGCTCAGCAAATTTTACTGCCAGAGGGGCATCATATATCATTACAGGAATAATTGCTGTCTCCCCCTCCAGTACATCAAATCCAAGTTCCTTGATTTCATTTCTGAAATAGATAGCGTTACTGATGGTTTTATTTCTTAACGAAGTATCAGTTTCAATTATTTCCAGTGCCTTCAAACTGGCTCCAACAGTTGCAGGCGAAACTGAATTTGAAAATAAATATGGCCTCGATCTTTGCCTTAGTAAATCAATTATTTCTTTTTTCCCTGAAGTAAAACCTCCGTTGCCTCCTCCAAGAGCTTTCCCGAATGTTGAGGTTATAATGTCAACCCTTCCCTGAACTCCGCACCTTTCGTGAGTTCCTCTTCCGGTTTCTCCTATATATCCGGTGGCATGACTGTCATCTACCGCCAAAAGTGAATTGTATTTTTCTGCCAGATCACATATACTATTCAAGTCGGCTATATCACCATCCATCGAAAATACTCCATCAGTAACTATCAGGCGGTGTTTGAAATTTTGAGTCTTTTTCAGAATTTCTTCAAGTCCATCCATATCTGAATGTTTGTACCTGAATCTTTCTGCTTTGCATAACCTGACCCCGTCAATTATCGAAGCATGATTCAATTCATCTGATATTACTGCACAATCCTGGCCTAATAACGGTTCAAATAACCCTCCGTTTGCGTCAAAGGCCGCGCAATACAATATAGTATCTTCTGTTCCTAAGAAGTCGGAGACTTTTTTCTCTAACTCTTTGTGTATCTCTTGGGTTCCGCAAATAAACCTTACTGAAGATAAGCCAAATCCCCATTTTTCAATTGTATCACAAGCGGCTTTTTTAATTAGTGGATGATTGCATAAACCCAAATAATTGTTCGAACAGAAGTTCAATACCTTCTGACCTGTTGAAATCATTATTTCAGAATCCTGTGGTGATATTATGATCCTTTCTTCTTTGAAAAGGCCATTGGCTTTTAACCCTTCCAGAAAATTGCTTATTTCATTTTTTATCTCTCCAAACATAACATTCAATTATTTGGCCTAATTTAAATATTTGTAGTTTTAATAAATCTGATTTTTAACATTAATAAAGGAAAAATATAATGGCAATTGGAGATTGTTCTTCCACCGAATTTTTACTTACCAGATCAATACCTCATCCGTACCAAATAGCCATCAAACACCATAAGAAATTTTTCTTATGGTGTTTGATGGCTATTTGGTACGGATGAGGTATTGATAATGTATATACCTTTATAAGTACAAATCCTGAAGATTTTAAGTTTAAAACTTTAAATGGCGATTATGATTTATATAAAATCGCAAACCAAAAATTTATCACAAATGCTCAATGTATGTCCTTACTAGTGAGCTATGTGGTTCTTGCGTGAAGCTGAGAGAAAAGATACTCCTACAGCTACTGCAAAAATTCCTAATGCTATTATTATTGGTATCATAACTGTAAGTTTAATTGTTTATTCAAATTTAAGACTGAAACGTCTTTAATACAATATTTGTTCATTTGGTTTTTATGAAATGCGGTTATTCATTGACGAAAGTTCATTTTTCATTGACGAACGGAATTATTAATTTACCTTCTATTCAACTTATTATTTTTTGTCCTCAATTAATTGAAAGCTTATATTTGCATTGAAAAAATTCATCAATATGACACAAAAGAAAGTTAGAGTCAGGTTTGCACCTAGTCCAACAGGTCCACTACACATGGGTGGAGTAAGAACAGCTTTATTTAACTACTTGTTTGCCAAGAAATATAACGGCGATTTTCTGCTTAGAATAGAAGATACCGATCAAACAAGATTTGTTCCCGGAGCTGAGGAATACATTATGGAATCTCTTGAATGGTGCGGACTCAAAGTTGATGAAGGAATCAGGGAAGGAGGACCTCATGGCCCATACCGACAATCAGAAAGAAAACATATTTATAAGCAGTATGCCGATTTATTAGTTAAAAACGGTGATGCTTATCTTGCTTTTGATACTCCTGAAGATCTTGAAATTCTTAGAAAGGAATATGAAGATAAGGGAGAAGCTTTCACTTATAATTCTTCAACAAGAATGATGATGAAGAATTCAATGTCATTAAGTGAAAATGAAGTGCAGCAGTTATTGGAAAGTGGGGCAGGATTTGTAATCAGATTTAAAATGCCCGACAATACTGATGTTTCAGAAGATGATTTGATCAGAGGCACTGTGACTTTCAATACTGACAGACTGGATGATAAAGTTCTGTTTAAGTCAGACGGAATGCCTACTTATCATCTTGCCAATGTTGTCGACGATCATTTGATGGAAATTACTCATGTAATCAGGGGCGAAGAATGGCTTTCTTCTATGCCTTTGCACGTTTTATTGTACCGGAAGTTGGGATGGGAAAGACCTCGTTTTGCTCATCTTCCATTGATATTAAAACCTGTTGGCAAAGGAAAATTAAGCAAGCGCGACGGCGACAAAATGGGATTTCCCGTTTTCCCGTTATTGTGGACTGACCCATTTACAGGCGAAGTTTCAAGAGGATACAGGGAAGATGGCTATTTCCCCGAAGCTTTCATTAATATGTTAGCCCTGCTGGGATGGAATCCCGGTACCGAACAGGAAATATTTTCATTAAGCGAATTGGTCGATGCTTTTGAATTAGAAAGAGTTGGAAAGTCAGGCTCCAAGTTTGATCCTGAAAAGACCAAATGGTTCAACCATCAGTATATGCAGATGAAGGATGAAAATCTGCTTGCTGATTTGTTTAATATGTTTCTTATACAAAAAGGCATAAAGGTTGATAGAGAATATGTTGTAAAGGTTGTTTCCTTGTTGAAAGAAAGGGCAACTTTTATTCCTGATATTTGGGAACAAGGTTCTTATTTATTTGAAACTCCGCTTTCCTATGATGAACAGTCGGTTAAGAAGAGATGGAAAGAAGGAGTAAGTGAAATAATGACGGAAATTCTTGATTTCTTTAAAGCCTATGAATCTGCTTGGGTAACCTCAGAAATAAAAGAAGCTTTTTCTTCATTTGTTACTGAAAAGGGTTGGGGCTTTGGAATTGTGATGAATGCATTTAGAATATGTTTGGTGGGTGCATCTATAGGGCCTGATCTCTTTGTTATTTGTGAGATGATAGGTAAAGATGAGACAATTACACGAATATCTAATGCAATTGAGAAAATAAAATAATAAACGGCAGACTCTTAATTGAGTCTTATTTTTTTATATCTTGACAAAGATTAAAAGACTATTAATACCTGATTTATGAAGAAGCTAATTTTATTTTTATTTGTTCTGATATCTATCGCAGGATTTGCTCAGGATAATGTTGTTAAGCTTGGAGTACTTGGTGCCGGGTACGGCGATTTCTCTTTGATTTATGAAAGAAAAGTTACTCCCAAAAGTGCCATCAATTTTACTATAGGATATATGAATCCTAATGTTAGTATTTTTGACTGGTTTGAAAAAGATCAAGCAAGTAGTGGAATGACACTTAGGGAATTAAAGTCAGGATTTCACACTTCATTTGATTATCGGTTTTATCTTGGAAAAGAAGAAGCAACCAAAGGTTTCTATATTGCTCCTTATTTAAGATATATAAATTTCAATAGCCTTTTTTCTGATGAAATAGTTGGAAAGGATTTTAATGTAGATATAAAGTTCAATAGTGCCGGTATTGGTTTTCAGATGGGTTATCAATGGATAGTTTACAACAATATTTCTATAGACTGGTATTTTCTTGGAATAGAGGGAGCTTATATGTGGCCCAAAGCAATATATACAACCGGAGAATCAAATTTCGATTATAGTACTTTAAAAGGCTCCATTCAGGAGTCGATTTCTTCTATCTGGTATTTCAGAAATAAAGTGGTACAAACAACAAATAGAAATAATCAAACTGTTTGGATTCCATCCTTTATTCCTCTTATCAGAACTGGTATTTCAGTTGGATATGCATTTTAAATTTATTATCAATTATAAATTTTGCTAAATGAAAAAAATTACCTTGATCATTGTTGCTTTATTGTTTTTTCAGTTTTCCTATGCTCAGAAGAATATAATAAAGATAAGCCCTCTTGGACTTACGTGGGGAGAGTATAACCTTCAATACGAAAGGATGATAACTGATTATACTTCAGCAAGTATATCTGCTTCATATATTCAGCCTAACTTTCTTCAGAATGATATTTTTGCAGTGCTTGAAAATTATGGTATAACAAGAACATGTAACGGGGGAGCTGTCAGGCTTGACTATCGGATGTATTCCAAAAACAAACCGGGTCCTCAGGGCTTTTATATCGGGCCTTATATACGATATACCGGGTTGGGTTATATTATCAAAATCGAAGATTTGCAGTTTGCACCTCTTGAATCGGGTATTGATAATCTTGAATCAGGTTTCAGATTTGCACAGATTGGAGCAGGAGTTAAGCTCGGAGCTCAATGGTTATTCTATGATCGCGTTACAGTTGACTGGAATTTCTTTGGATTGGGAGTTGATTATTATTTACTGAAGCTTTATTCTGAAGGTATAACTACATTGGCAGGAGAAACAAAAAGCGTACAGAAAATTGACAAAACACATTTCTTTTTGCCGGGTGTTTCCGGAGGTTTTTCTATAAGCTACGCATTTTAAGAAATATAGATAATGAAAAAAGCCCCGGTTTGTTTTATAACCGGGGCTTTTTTTATCTTAATGTTTGAAATCAACAAAGAAATCATTGCCTTTATCATCAACAATAATGAAAGCAGGGAAATTTTCAACATATATTTTCCTTATTGCTTCCATTCCTAATTCTTCAAAGTCAACCATTTCTACTGATTTAATACTTTCTTTAGCTAAAACAGCAGCCGGGCCACCTATTGATCCAAGATAGAAACCTCCATGCTTTTTGCATGCATCTGTTACTTCCTGAGATCTGTTTCCCTTGGCAACCATAATTAAAGAACCTCCAAGGCCTTGGAACTGATCGACATAGGAATCCATTCTTCCTGCGGTGGTAGGCCCAAAACTACCGGATGGCATGCCTTTGGGAGTTTTGGCAGGTCCGGCATAATAAACAGGGTGTTTCTTTAAATAATCAGGCATTGGCTTGCCTTCATCAAGCATCTTTTTAATTTGAGCATGAGCAATGTCTCTTGCAACAATAAGGGTGCCTTTTAAATTGAGCCTTGTTTTTACTGGATATTTTGAAAGTTCCTTTAATACTTCTTCCATTGGACGATCAAGATCTATTTCAACAGGATCGGCCAATTCAGGTGCTTTTGCTGGAAGGAAGCGTCTTGGATTTTTTTCAAGTTCTTCAAGGAATATTCCTTCTTCAGTAATTTTAGCTTTTACATTTCTGTCAGCGCTGCAACTTACACCCAGTCCAACAGGGCAGGAGGCTGCATGTCTTGGAAGACGGATAACCCTGACGTCATGAACAAAGTATTTGCCGCCAAACTGAGCACCAATTCCACTTTCCTGACAGATCTTCAATACTTTTTCTTCCCATTCCAAATCTCTGAATGCTTGTCCCCCGATATTACCTTCTGTTGGTAAGTGATCTAAATATCCTGCCGATGCTTTCTTTACAACAGATAAAGTAGATTCAGCTGAAGTACCACCAATTACCAAAGCAAGATGATATGGCGGACATGCAGAAGTTCCTAAATCTTTTATTTTTTCTTTTACAAATTTTGTAAGTGCCTCTTCAGTTAAGAGCGCTTTTGTTTGCTGATATAAAAATGTTTTATTTCCTGAACCTCCGCCTTTTGTTACGAATAGAAATTCATATTTGTTTCCTTGCTCAGCATAAAGGTCTATTTGAGCAGGAAGGTTAGTGCCTGTATTTTTTTCTTCCAGCATTGAAAATGGTACAACCTGAGAATATCTCAAATTTCTGTTTAAGTAAGTATCATATATGCCTTTAGAAATATATTCAGCATCATTAACTCCGGTATATACATTTTCGCCCTTTTTGCCTATTACAATTGCTGTTCCTGTATCCTGGCAAGTTGGGAGTTCCCCCTCAGCTGAAACAACCTGGTTGATTAACATTGTATGAGCAACAAATTTATCGTTGTCAGTAGCTTCAGGATCGTCAAGAATAGCACGTACTTTTTCTAAATGAGATGCCCTTAAATAAAAAGAAACATCAGTAAAAGCCTCGCGTGCAAGAAGCTCAATTCCTTTTGGGTCTATTTTTAATATTTTCCTTCCGTCGACTTCAACTGTACTTACATATTCTTTTGAAATAAGCCTGTAAACAGTAGTGTCCTTCGCTATTGGAAAGGGTTTTTGATAAATGAATTCTGCCATAATTGATTATATGATTTTATTTATATTTTTAGAATTTCCAGCAAATATAGATAAACATAAATCTAAAAAAGAAATAAAATTTTCTGAATTTTATTCTTTAATAATGTTTTAACTACATATTTAATTTATTAAGGGTTATTGTTTCATTATCTGTCTATTATTAGTAGAAACCATTAAATTTTACTGACATGAAAACTAATCCGGGGGTCTATTACCTAAGCTTATTCCTATTATTGATTTTTTGCTCTCACTCCTTGTTTTCAGAAAGTCCGGTTAAGAATGAAACTGATGATGTACAAGCTTTTAAAAATCTGATGATTGATTTGAAAAATAAATCTTCAATTGATTTATTAGCTCTTCATTATCAGTCAATTATTGATGTTATTGATTCTAAATCAAGTTTAACAAAAAACGATTCCATTTTAATTTCAACTGCTTTGGGTTATTTCACTGAACCCGGAATTAATGGAAATGCTTCTCTAGCAGAGTCATACCTAAACCGTGGAAGGCAACTGGTAATTTCATGGATTTCGCCAACTGACGGGAAGACATCTTTTCTTCGTTTAAGGCTGCCGGCTAACTGGAAACCTAATATGACCTATCCTCTTTATGTTGAACTTCACGGACTTTGGAGTGTTGCTGATAATCCAATTGATTTTATGACATACCCTTTCAGAGGAAATCCTTCTAAATCTTTTTCTTTTGAAGATGGTTATTTAATTCTTCCGTGGGGTAGGGGAAACCAATGGTATCAGGGCATTTCTGAAACTGACATAATGGAAAGCATAGATGTTGTTGAAAGTTTGGTAAGTATTGATCAAAGGAGAAAATATCTTACCGGACATTCTATGGGAGGTTTTGGTACATGGTATATTGCCTGCCGTACTCCTGATATCTGGGCAGCTATTGGTGTTCACGCCGGCGCGTTATGGTACGCTTCTGATACATGGCTTACCGATGATAAAATTGCATTAATGAGTGAAATGCCTGTATATTTTGTGGTTGGTACAAGTGATGGTTTGTACGATATTAACCTTAATACTTATAACAGATTAATAAACGCAGGAAATTCTGATGTAAAGTTTGTTTCTTTTAACGGAGGGCATGATTATTTAGGTGAAAATGTTGAGGATATGTATCTTTGGTTGAGAGAGTTTGTTAATTATGATTATACTG
>CAYUEI010000005.1:33863-40286 GCA_964443445.1 uncultured Prolixibacteraceae bacterium
TAATTTGGCATAAATTGACGCCACTCTTAAAAATGTATTTATTAAAAAATGAAAGCTGTAGTTTTATCTGATAACAGATTTGAAAATCCCCGATACCAAAGTGAGCATGGTCTTTCTATTTATTTGGAAACAGATAAATTAAAGATTTTATTAGATACTGGGGCATCAGACTTATTTGCGCAAAATGCTTTAGAAGCAGGAATTGATATAAAGAGTATTGACTATGTTTTTATTTCTCACGGTCATTCTGATCACATGGGTGGATTGCCTTATTTTTTAGAAAATAATGATCGCGCTAAAATTATAATGTCTTCTCAGATACCTGTTCAATCATATAAGTCTACCCGAAATGGCATGCACGATATCAGTACAATAATTGACTATGATAAATATTCTTCACGCATAATATTTGTTGAAACCGAATTGGAATTAGAAGATTGCATACACATTTATTCAAGTATTTTTAAAATTTATCCTGAACCCTTAGGCAATAAAAGTCTATACAGGACAGATAGTCATGGTGAATTGATCCATGATGATTTTAATCATGAGCTAATTTTTACATTTAAAAGTGAAGAACTTTTTGTATTTACCGGATGTGCTCATAAAGGCTTGCTTAATATCTTAGGAGCTGTAAAATCAAAAGTAACTAGGCCAATAAAATGGGTCATGGGAGGATTTCACTTACTTTCATCATCGGGTGATAATTCTTATGAAACAGATGAAAATATAAATGATATTGGAAAAGAAATGCAGGCTGAATATTCTGATCTTAAATTTTATACCGGGCATTGTACAAGCGATGAAGCTTATTTAAAATTAACCTCTGTTTCAGGGAATAATTTAACTAAGTTTTATTGTGGATATACTACTGAATTTTGAAATATTTTAATTTTGAAATATAATTCAATAAAAAACCGCTGTAAACAATATAGTCTACAACGGTTTTAAAATTTGATTATATATTGAATTACTTCACTTCTTCAAAGTCAACATCTGTTACTTCTCCGTCCTTTCCTCCGGTTGATCCCTGATTGGCATTGGCTTGCTGCTGATAGTCAGCATTCTGTTGTTCTGCCTGGCCACCTTGTTGGGCATTGTACATTTCCTGAGAAGCAGCCTGGAAAACATTGTTAAGTTCTGTTGTAGCGGCATCTATTGCGTTAAGATCCTGACGTGCATGAGCATCTTTAAGTTTCTTTAAAGCTTCTTCGATTGGACCTTTTTTATCTGCAGGAAGCTTATCTCCAAATTCCTTAAGATTCTTTTCTGTCTGGAATATCAATCCGTCAGCATGATTGAGTTTATCTACTCTTTCTTTAGCCTGACGATCTGATTCAGCATTAGCTTCTGCTTCTTCTTTCATTTTTCTGATTTCAGTATCACTCAATCCGCTTGAAGCTTCAATACGAATACTTTGAGATTTACCTGTTGCTTTGTCTTTTGCACTAACATGCAAGATTCCATTGGCGTCAATATCGAAAGTTACTTCAATCTGAGGAATACCCCTTGGTGCAGGTGGTAGTCCGTCAAGATGGAATCTTCCAATAGTTTTATTTGCATTAGCCATCGGGCGTTCTCCCTGCAAGATGTGTATTTCAACTGAAGGTTGATTGTCGGCAGCAGTTGTAAATGTTTCAGTCTTTTTCGTTGGTATTGTAGTGTTCGACTCAATCAAGCGAGTCATAACACCTCCCATTGTTTCGATACCCAATGAAAGCGGAGTTACATCAAGGAGCAATACATCTTTTACTTCTCCGGTAAGAACGCCTCCTTGTATTGCAGCTCCTACAGCTACAACTTCATCAGGATTAACACCTTTTGATGGAGCTTTTCCGAAGAATTCCTGTACTTTCTGCTGAACAGCAGGTATACGTGTTGAACCTCCAACAAGAATAACTTCATCAATTTCACTTGTTTTCATTCCTGCATTTTGCATTGCCCTGCGGCAAGGTTCAATAGTTGCCTGGATCAGTGAATCACAAAGTTGTTCAAATTTAGCTCTTGTAAGAGTTTTTACAATGTGTTTTGGAATGCCATTTACAGGCATTATATAAGGAAGATTTATCTCGGTTGATGTAGTACTCGATAATTCAATTTTCGCCTTTTCAGCAGCTTCTTTTAATCTCTGTAAGGCCATCGGATCTTGACGAAGGTCAATGCCTTCATCATTCTTAAATTCTGTTGCCAGCCAATTGATTATTAAATCATCAAAATCGTCGCCTCCGAGGTGAGTATCCCCGTCAGTTGATTTAACTTCAAATACTCCGTCACCTAATTCAAGTATAGAGATATCGAAAGTTCCTCCGCCGAGGTCAAAAACGGCAATCTTCATGTCCCTGTCTCTTTTGTCAAGACCATATGCAAGTGATGCAGCAGTAGGTTCGTTAATTATACGGCGTACTGTCAAGCCTGCAATTTCGCCGGCTTCCTTTGTAGCCTGACGTTGTGAGTCGTTAAAATAAGCCGGAACAGTAATAACTGCTTCAGTAACTTCCTGACCAAGATAATCTTCAGCGGTCTTTTTCATTTTTTGAAGAACCATTGCAGAGATTTCTTGTGGAGAATACAAACGATCATCTATTTTGACACGCGGAGTGTTGTTATCTCCCTTCACCACATCATATGCAACTCTGTTTATTTCTTTTCCCAGCTTGTCAAAAGATTCACCCATAATTCTTTTAATAGAATAAATGGTCTTGTGAGGATTAGTAATTGCCTGACGTTTTGCAGGGTCACCAATTTTACGTTCCCCGTTATCAATAAAGGCAACTATTGATGGAGTTGTGCGTTTTCCCTCGCTGTTAGGTATAACAACGGGTTCGCTTCCTTCCATTACAGAAACACAAGAGTTTGTTGTTCCTAAATCTATTCCGATTATTTTTCCCATGATATTGTTGTATTTTTTGATTTTCAAATTAATGCTTAAGTTTTATCAATGATTATGCCATCAGCAGTATTTGAGAATTTTATGAAAAAATGACATTGTTTTTATGGTAGTTCAATAAACAATGTCAGTAAGCTGAATTGAAATCCTGACAAATAGACTTAAAGTTTATCCTTTAATTTTCTTTCTTTCAATTCTTAGCATCAGAATCAGAAGTGTTGCTGTGCAAACTGATGCCCTTATGGCATAAATGGCAGCTAAAGAACCTTCACTAACTGTCAGTGATATTAAAGGTGTTATCATCATTACAATCCATACGCTGAAAGGTTCAGTATTTTCCCTGGCTTTCAACATTCTTTTTACAACCGGAAAGTAGGAAATGATCATTATCAGCTGAATGCCAATATTTGAAATCCAGTGGTTTTGTGTTGTTATCCAAAAAATGATTATAAGTACAACTACCCCAAGACATAAATAATCAAATCGGGTAAACCTTGAACTGTTATCGGCCATGAATAAAATAGCAAGACTGACAAATGTTACCATAAAAAGGTCAGTAGTGTTTAAGGCATTATCACGGAAACTATAATTTCCCTCTCGTATGTATGTTATGAGGCTCATTGATACTGCCAAAGTGAAAAAAAACCACATCGCTAAGGCAGGTTTGATTTTTTTCTTTTTGAGTAATCGGAAATATGTAATTGCTACATATAGATTTAGTAATGCTACAATTATGAATACAGCAATTTTCACAAGTAAATTTTATTTCCCGGTAAATTTGACTAAAACTTAGTCCATTAAATCAGAATATTTCTTTTTAATTTCTTCCTTGACCAATAATCCGGAAGGTTTTATCTGATCATTTGTCCAATGTCCTTTGCTCGAAGCCCCTTTCTTTAATATCGCTGAAGATTCTTTTTTATCAGATATTGACCAGTTACAGTGGCTTATTTTGTTTTTATCCATCCACCTGTACCAATTATATGTTTCTTCAATATATACCGAGCCGTCTCCATTTGCATCAGTTGTTCCGTATTCTGTAGCGAAAAGACATAGTCCTTTACTTATTGCCAAATCTCCTTTTTGCATTAACCACTCTTTATGTGTGCCCGAATAGAAATGTAAGGCGTAAGCACTGTTTTTGTCTGATACTGGATTTAAAGCTGCTTCATCTACATTTTGTGACCAGTTTGGAGTACCGCAAATTATTATATTATCAGGATCATATTTCCTTATAACAGATATTACTTCGTCACAATAGGGTTTGATTACATTAGGCCAGGAAACCATAAGTGGTTCGTTGTATATTTCGTAAATCACATTTGGATAATTCCCGTATTTCTGAGCCATTTCTGCAAAGAAAGTCTTTGCTTCATTTAAGAAATTTTCTGCATTATGTTCATGAAAATCAATTATTACGTAAATGCCAACTTTTATCGCAGCATCTACTACTTTTTCAATTTTCTTTTGCTCCCTGGCAGGATATTTGGCGTATCCATTGTGGTTAACTGCCATCGCAGCTCTTACTACTGAACATTTCCAGTCGTCCTTCAACCATTTTACGCATTGATAGTTGTAATATTTGCCATACCATTGGCTCCAAAAAAAAGACATGCCGGCTAATTGTACAACTTCATTATTCTGCCCAACAATTTTTGTCCCTTCAACCCTTAATTGGCCGTATTTCTCAACTGGAGTCTGATTGCTTGATCCATAAGTATATAATGAAAAAACAATTAGCAGGAATGGTAGTATGGTCTTCCGGATTATTGTCCTGTGATTCATAGAAATGTTGATTTATTAATTTGATTTTCGTTATAAATATAGAAATTACATTTTATAATCACGAAAATAATATTCAACAAATTCCTGTATTGGATCAGAGAGTTACATATTGCAGATTTCTTTACCCCACTTTTCTGCTCTTTCTGTTTCTCCCTCTTTTAATGGACCTTGTTCACCTGTTACTAAAAATCCTTCCGCAGCGACTAGCAAATTAGCACCAAACTTTGATATTTTTTTAGACATTGTATTTGCAGCATAACCTCCGGTTTTTACTATAAACCTTGCAAACCCCGATTTGATAGTATTGATCTCTATCCTGGTATCAAACACTGCAAAATTTAATCCTGGTAATTTCTGTCCGTATTCATTGATGAATTTTGTTATTAGTTCTGTAGGTCTGAAACCCCGGGTTGGCGAGCCAATAATAATTGTTGATATCCCTTTTAAATCTTCAGGTTTGAAATCAGCAATTCTTATAATAGATGTTTCTTCAGAGTTAAAATGCTTTCCTATGGCTTTGGCTATGACTTCAGTATTACCAAAAAATGAATCGTAAATGATAAGTGTTTTCATGGTTATTTTCTTCTTTAATTGACTGAAATTATTAGTATTTATTTTTGAATTATTATTACAGTCAAAAGAGTTTTTTTAATAGTTGAAATAGATGGATGTATTGCTTTATCATTTTCTGGAAATGTATCTTTATTGTCTTTTATGTTCTGATAAATACAAATGATGAATTAATGATGTATTTTTTTTGAGTTTTTGATGTATTACATTATCCCTCCTGAAGTTATCTATGTCTTATCTTTACACTATTACATTCTTTCATTATTTGGAATAATGAAACTAAAATTTTTGCAGACAATAGTAAACATTGATAAGAATATTAGATGTGAATTAGAAATGATAATTTAAAACAAATTTTATACTTATGAAAATTAGAAAATTTATTGCGATTCTTTTTGTTGGATCAATTATACTGTTCTCTTGCTCAAGTCAAAAGAAGGACAAGGAAATTGAAAGTATTATTAAAAAGATGACACTTAAAGAAAAGGTTGACTTTATTGGTGGCACAAACGGATTTTATGTAAGAGGATATGAACATTTGGGTATCCCTGAAATTAGAATGGCTGATGGTCCTGTCGGAGTAAGAAACCCCGGGCCTTCTACTTCTTTTCCTGCCAGTATAGCATTGGCTGCATCTTTTGATAAGGAAATTGCCGCTAAGGTTGGAAAAGCTATTGGTGGTGAAGCCAGATCAAAAAATGTACATATTATGCTGGGACCGGCAATGAATATTCATCGCGCCCCGTTCTGCGGACGTAATTTTGAATACCTTGGTGAAGATCCTTTCCTTGCAGGTAAAATCGCAGCTTCTTATACAAAAGGATTACAAGGTGAAGGAGTTATTGCTACAGCAAAACACTATGCTGCTAATTATCAAGACTTCAATCGTCACCTCGTTTCTTCAAATATGGACGAAAGAACACTGCACGAAATTTATCTGCCTGCATTTAAAATTACTGTACAGGAAGGGGGAGTAGCTACTGTTATGACTTCTTATAATCTTATAAATGGAGTTCATGCTTCTGAACACAACTACCTGAACAATGAAATCCTTAAAGGGAAATGGGGGTTTGAAGGTTTTATTATGTCTGATTGGGTATCTACTTATAATGGAGTAGCTTGTGCTAAAGGCGGTCTTGATATTGAAATGCCTTCAGGTAAATATATGGCTCCGGATACTT
>CAYUEI010000006.1:0-1996 GCA_964443445.1 uncultured Prolixibacteraceae bacterium
GGAATAAGAAAATATAAAGGAATTTTGATCTACTTTCTGATACTGACAATTTTAGTATTTGTAAAGCAGTCAGGGTTCTATTTTTCTTTTACCCCCTATGATTATGATGTAGAAGATTCGATTAAAGCCAAGGCCGATAATTTTACTTCAAAAATTGTATTTACAAGAGATATAAAGCATTTAAAAGTTTTAAAGATTGTAAAAAAGGTTAGTCTTGATAGGGTTGTTATCAGGAATGTCAAATTCTCTGCTAAACAATTTTCCATATTTAACATTTATAAAAGCTTTAATATTTCAATTAATACCTCGATTCTGAGGCTTAATTGTATTCTAAGGATCTAAAATTTTTTATTATTCATTGGATTTTTTGAGTTGACACCTGATATTCAGGGTAATGGTTTTTAAATTATTTGTTTAATTTTTAAATTCAATGGTTATGAAAAAGATAGTTAGATATTTACATGAAAATAAGCCAATGACCTTGCTTGACTATTTAGGGATTTTTGGCATTTCGACATTATTGATTGGTTTTTTATTATGGATAGCAATAAAATTTTCAGAGACAATATTTTGATAATTAAAGAAATTATATGACTTTAACAACGGAGAATATTTTATTGGTAGGTTCAATTCTGTTGTTCATATCATTAATATTGGGTAAGACTTCATATAAATATGGAGTTCCATTTTTAATACTTTTTTTGGGCGTTGGTATGCTTGCCGGTTCAGACGGCTTAGGAGGAATATATTTCGATAATCCTTTTGCAGCTCAATTTATTGGAATTGTTGCTTTGAATTTCATTCTATTTTCCGGAGGATTGGATACCAGCTGGTCCTCTGTTAAACCTATTCTTTGGCAAGGTATTACACTTTCTACGATAGGTGTAATATTGACAGCTGCTATTGTGGGTATATTTGTTTGGGCTGTAACAGATTTTACCATTTATGAAGGATTGTTGCTTGGTTCAATTGTTTCATCTACTGACTCAGCAGCTGTGTTTTCTATTTTGCGATCGAAAAAACTTTCACTGAAGGGGAACCTTCGACCAACACTTGAATTGGAGAGTGGGAGCAACGATCCAATGGCTTATATATTAACAATTGTTTTTACCGGACTGGTTATTAATCAGGATTCAAGTCTGGTGAGTATTATACCTATGTTTTTTCGTCAGCTGCTTCTTGGAGGATTCCTGGGATTTTTGTTTGGAAAAATGGGGGTCTATATGATAAATAAAATCAGACTTGATTATGAGGGATTGTATATCGTTTTAGTTATTGCCATAATGTTTATCAGTTATTCAGCAACCGACTTCATTGGTGGTAATGGATTTCTTGCAGTGTATATCAGCGCCATAATTCTGGGTAATCATGAATTAATTCACAAAAAGAAAATATTAAAATCATTTGATAGCTTTGCATGGTTAATGCAGATAGTTCTTTTTCTCACTTTGGGATTGTTGGTTTTTCCAAGTCAGATAGTTCCGGTTTTAGGAGTTGGAATACTTATCTCGTTGTTTATGATTTTTATTGCAAGGCCAATAATTGTGTTTATAAGTTTAACTCCCTTTAAATTGGATCAAAGGAGTCGTTGGTTTATTTCATGGGTAGGACTTCGGGGTGCTGTACCAATTGTGTTTGCAACGTTCCCTTTGATTGCAGGAGCAGAAAAGGCCAATATGATTTTCAATATTGTATTTTTTATATCACTTACTTCAGTATTGATTCAAGGTACGACTTTGCCAATGGTGGCAAAATGGTTGAAACTGACTGTACCTGAGGAATTATTGCCAAAACCTCCACTTGAAAGTGTGATATTTGAAGAGGTAAAATCGAAAATGACAGAGATAGTAATTCCTATAAATAGTCTTGTTGACAAAAAGCAAATATTTGAAATTGGATTTCCACCTGATGCTTTGATTTCATTGATTGAGCGTGAAAATAAATATATTACACCAACAGGTTCTACAGCTTTAATGGATAGTGATATACTTTATAT
>CAYUEI010000006.1:2096-4839 GCA_964443445.1 uncultured Prolixibacteraceae bacterium
ATCTGCCAATGTCAATGTTTAGAGGAGAGCCTGAGTTTTCCCATAAAAAAGAGTTTATTTGCCTTCCTGTTTGGTCAGAAATGGTTACAATTGATCGCAGGGAACCGGTATTCTTAAAATTTATTTTAATGCTGGAATTTGCCGGGTTAGGGTAGAGAGTGAACGATTGCTCTTTCTTGCCTAATTTCAGTTTTCTGGAGCTGCTAATTAGTTTGCCGGTCAAAATTACAGCAGTAGTTGACAATGGAGGGAGCTTAATCGCAAACTTATTCCCGGAAACATTTACTGTACCTTCTTTAAGGGCATTGGATGTGTGTGATTTGAATGTTTCGCTTGCCGGGAGTGACGATATTTCAAGAGTCTGATATCTTCCTTCAGAAACAATGAAACTATCGATATTTACACTTACGTCGCGGGAGGCTGTAAGGTCGCGATTTACAAGGATGATAGTCATTGAATCCGAAGCGGAGTTTACGGTTGTATATCCTGAAACTGTATTATCGAGAGTTGATGTTGTGTTGACTTTTATCTCCTGAGAATAGCGGCTGAAAAGATGTAACGTTTCCCACATTCCAGCTTTCCAGGTCCAGGGTGTAAATATCTCAACTCCATTGTTTGCAAAAGTGCCAAGCATTGAAGCATAAGCTACAGAAAGGGCATTGACGTCAGTTGCCTTAATCTCAGTTTCCGTTAGACCAAGTGTTATGCCATGGTTTTCACCATAATATTTGTTCAGCCAATCGTTAATCCTTTGGAAGATATATTCTTTGGTTAGTGAATTATCCCATCCTCCTGATAATTTCTTGCTCCCATTAGCACTAGGGTAGTTATAAGTTTTATCATAAAAAACCCTATGAAGATTAACTACATCGCTGCTCTTTGTTTCTTCCGGATACCAGTGAATATCAACTACATCAAGCAATCTGATTCCTGAGTTTTTTTCCTCGTCGGCCATTCTCTTGATGAAGTACTCAAGCCAGCTATAATATTTACCATTTATCTTGATTGATTCATCAGCATAATTATACCACTGCCATTCATTTGCGGGAACAGGACCCGTAAGTTTAATTTCAGGGAACTTTTCTCTGGCTATCTTTGCAACTTCGATATACCTTTCAATAAATTCTGTAGCAGGTATTTGCTTAGGCATCACATCATCATGAGTGCCGCTCCATATCTCAGGTTCATTGTCCATGCTCCAGTAAATGAAGTTTTCCTTGTTATAACCCAGTCCGTCAGAACCAAACCAGTGGTCAAGAATTCCTGTTGTAGAATCGGCATTCCATACCTCCAGATAAAGATCCGGATTACCTTCAACCAAAGCTTTACTACCTCCTGATTTATTAACTTGTCCACCTCCGGCTAAATTCTGGGAACACCCATTCCACCATTGGGAATTATTATATGCCCAATCACCGAAGTTATACTTCTTATTTGAAGCAACCTTGCCTATAAGCTGGAAAGCCCACATAACCTGCATATCGGGTGTGTTGTCAAGAATAACCTGACATGCATAATCCCAATCATGATCATAAACATTGTTGTACCAGTCGGGGTGGCTCGATAACTTTTTTCTCCAGTTATATTTTGTGGCGTTATTTCCTGTGTTTTCGCGTGCAAACCTCAATCCTGCCTCTTTAAATAACTTTATTTCCTCAGCTTTAGTTGGTGATCCGAACACATTTGAAAAGTTGTTGTTACGACCGTACAAATATGGGGAAACTGGTATTCTTCCCTGATTGACGTTAACATTAATAGTTACATCCTGTGCATTGCATGACAAAATCATGGAAAAGAAAATTGCAGGAAGTATAAATTTAAGTTTCATATAAGTACAAGTTGATTTTGATTACAAAATTAATTTGATTTTTAAAGCAGAAAGACGATAAATGTTGCAATTATGAGTGTTGAATGTATAAAATGTTTTAGTGAACCCCGGAAATAAAAATAACGTTTCTGATTTTTCATATAACAGATGTATCAAAATGAGGATTCTTGCTTTTATATTTAAATCATATGTTTTTACACATCATAATTTCATTTATTTTTGTAATTTACCTATGTCAAAAATAATTTAAGAGATGAAACCCACCTTTCTGTTTATACTAATATTAATTGTCATTGGGATTGATAGTTATGCACAAAATAAACCCTTTCCTCAGAATATAGATTATCTGTATGGATTCAAACCTGCATCAATAACATCAGACTTTGTAAAGTCAGACTATGAAACTTTGAAGCAAAAGTTTGTAGTTAAATGTGGAAATACATACAGAGTAAAATATCAGGATGTAACACAAACCAGGGGAGAAGCAATTGGATTTGTCATGATACTTTCTGCTTATATGGGTGACCGTGAGTTGTTTGACGGATTGTATGAATTTTATATATCAAAAAAGACTTCACAGGCAAAAGGCATGATGGCATGGAATGTAACTTGTGAAGGAATTGTAGATGCAGGGAGTGCTACCGATGTAGATATTGATGTAGCTTACGCGTTGGTAGTTGCATACGACCAATGGGAAGGAAGTTACCTTGAAGAGGCTGAAAAGATAATCACGATTCTTGAAACTTATATGATTACAACATGTAATGGGGTAAAAATATTATATCCGGGTTGTAGCGGCGTTCCTTGGGGGGGGTGCAATGAAACTGATATTCAATATTATACTCCGGGATTTTTCAGAATTTTTGCCAAGATAACAGGCAATAAGGTTTGGGACCAGCTTGCTGATGACTCTTA
>CAYUEI010000006.1:4939-37197 GCA_964443445.1 uncultured Prolixibacteraceae bacterium
GTACGATTGAAATCTTTGATTCAGCTGGTAGGGTTGTTTATTCAAAAGCAATGAGTAAAAATCAAAACTCTTGTGATATTGACCTTGATACAAGAAAAGGTATTTTCATTATTAAAATTAAAGGAGAAGATATTGAATACAGTACAAAATTGATTGTAGAATAAAGAATTGGCAATAAAGACATTAATCAAATTCTTTTATCATTTGGGGTTTAATAGTTTATTCTTTTAAAAGATTTGATTAATAAGAGGAGTGCTTGAAGAAGCGCTCCTTTTTGTTTTATCTATTTTTTTAAATTGAATGTCTAAAATTGAAAGTGAATCCTAATTGTTACTTTTACTTTTACAAACAGTGATTAGAAAACTCAAAATTTTTTTTATGAAAATAAGAAATGCCAAAATCATTGTATTTTCTGTTTCAAGGTTGAAATACCTTTTTGAATTATTAATTTTTACATTCATTTCAAACATTGCCATCTGTCAGTCGCCTTCATTCAAGACGTACATGAACCCTGTAATTCCGGGCGATCATCCTGATTGCACATTAACAAAAGTCGGGAAATACTTTTATACAACAGGCTCATCTTTTAATCCTACTCCTGTGATTTATCGTTCTACCGACCTTGTTCATTGGGAAGCATTGTCTCAACCGGTAAGCGCATCTTGGTCGGGCTATAGCGATTCTCCCGGCGGAGGTTGCTGGGGCGGACATGTTGTTTACTACAACAATTATTGGTGGGATTATTTTTCACGTGGTAATATCATGCACTTTGTAAAAGCTTCTGCTCCTGAAGGTCCATGGAGTGAGCCTGTCAGAGTTAATAATCCATCAACATTGCCATTTGGTCTTGGATATGATAATTCAATTTTCATTGACGATGATAATAAGTGGTATCTGGTTGTTAAGAATGGTGAGCCAAACAATGCTATAGTTGAACTTGGCAACAACGGACAGCCAACCGGTACTGTATATAACCTTAATTGGCTTAATCCTCTTCCGACAAAAAGATACAGTTGGGCTGAAGGACCTGTAATGTGGAAAGACAATGGCTATTACTATTATTCTTTTGCTCTAAACACAGCAGGAGGACAGAAGGTTATGAGAAGTAAAACACTTACTGCTGATGAATCAGCATGGGAATTCCTTGGCGACCTGTTTAATGAAAAAGATCCAAAGAAAGGAAGTGCATTGTTTGTGAATCCAAATCATTCATCTCCTGCAATAAAGCTTGAAGATGGGACATCCTGGGTGTTGCATCCTGTGTATATAAAAAACGATTGGGTAGGACAGGGTAGAACAGGATTATTAAATCAGCTGCGATATAATGCAAATGGTGTTCCGGTGGCAGACTATCCGATAGATCAGCCGTTTGAAGCACCTAAGCTTTCAAGTAGCGGTATTCCATGGATGGTTCCTAAATCAGATTTCTTTAATTCTGAGAAACTGAACCCTGAATGGTCTTTTATAGGTTATACTCCAAAAACCAAACAGTCGCTTACAGACAGACCGGGATGGCTGAGAATGTCGCCCAAAAACGCAAGTAAGCCTAATACAATTGTGAAGAACGATGGTGAAAAGAATTACTCACTGATAACCAGGCTTGACTTTTCACCCAAATCAGCTAAAGATGAAGCAGGGTTAAGGATTGTAAGAGGAGATAATACAATGTTTGCCAAGATTTACAGCTCTTTATCGACTGATAATAAAAAGATAATCGGGTATAGTTTTCAGGATAAAATATTTGAAGTTGAAAACACAATTGGCGATACTCTTTGGGTAAAGCTGGTAAGGACACATCATAAGTTTACAGGATTTTATAGTGGTGATGGTGAAAAGTGGATTCAGATAGGCAATGAATTTGATGTTTCAGTGATCGATAATTATACAGATATCGTAACATGGAGTTACTGGGAAGGAACAAGGCAGGGAGTTTATGTTGCCGGATCAACTAATGCCTATTTCGACCTTTATATTTATAGAGATGCTTATACTCCAATTCTGGCTGAATGCACAGCCAATCAGTATGGAACTACAAAAGGTGCTTTCAATCAGGGAATCAGGAATCTTGATAATATACACAACAACGACTGGGCTTTATATGCAGGTGTGGAATTTGGAGAAGGAGACTACTATGGTAAGGCCGATTCGGTTGTTTTCACAGCCTCAACTGCAAATTTAGGCGGCAAGGTTGAAGTATGGCTCGATTCAATAGATACAGGAACTAAGATTTCAGATTGTGAAATTGAGACTACGGCAGGATGGTCAGATTTTCAAACCTTCTCTTCGCCGGTGTCAAATGTGAAAGGCAGGCACGATGTTTATCTGAAGTTTGTTGGTGAAGGAACGGATAAACTGTTTCAGCTAAAATGGATTAGATTTACTCAGGGAGAGAAAAGTACATCTTCAGGATTAAAAGAAATGAAAAACACTTTGACTGTATATCCTAATCCTGCAAAGGACTTCATTTCTGTTGATTGCAGCTTTAAATTCCATTCAGTAAAAATATTCAACCTGACAGGAAAGTGTGTTTATTCTGAATCTCTTAAGTTTGCTAATGATAAAGCCGGTCTTTCGCTTAATTTAGAAAAGGGAATTTATATTCTTAAAGCTTTTAATAATACTGAGGCTAAGTTTTCCAGATTTTTAATTGAGTAATTTCCCTGAACTTTTTTATTGCTGCAACGTTTTATCTGCATTACAAAAGCAATAAGAGAGTTTGAGATATGAAATATTCAATATTGACATTTTTGATGATTATTTTAGCTGTGGCTACTTATTCACAAAAAGAGATTAAAAGCAACAAGACTATGGACTACAAGAAGCTTACGCCTGAAGAAGAAAGGGTGATAATTCATAAAGGAACAGAAAGACCATTTACCGGCTTATACGACAATTTTTATCAAGAGGGTACTTATTACTGCAAAAGGTGCGGAACGGCTCTCTATTCGTCTACTGATAAGTTTAAATCGGGATGTGGCTGGCCAAGTTTTGATGATGAGATTAAAGGTGCGGTTAAACAAGTTCCAGATTCTGACGGAAGGCGTACAGAAATTGTATGTGCTAATTGCGGTGCCCACCTTGGACACGTCTTTACCGGAGAAAGGTTGACTGATAAAAATACCCGTCATTGTGTAAATTCTGTTTCACTAGATTTTAAGCCTAAGGCAAATGTTCAAAATAAAACAGAAGTTGCAATAGTTGCCGGTGGGTGTTTCTGGGGCGTTGAATACTACATGATGAAGATGCCCGGTGTTATTTCAACGGAAGTTGGTTACATTGGTGGAAAGAAAGAAAAGCCTACTTATAAGGAGGTTTGCAGTCATAGCACAGGACATGCTGAAGCTGTGAGGGTTGTTTTTGATCCTTCGAAGACAAGTTATGAAGCTGTGTTGAAGATGTTTTTCGAAATACATGATCCAACACAGGTTGATAGACAAGGGCCTGACATTGGCGACCAATATCGCTCTGAGATATTCTACAATGATGAATCGCAGAAAGAAACAGCTGAAAAGTTAATTTCCATATTGGAAAAGAAAGGTCTTGATGTTGCTACAGAAGTAACACCTGCCACTACATTCTGGACAGCAGAAGATTATCACCAGGAGTATTATGAAAAGGGGGGGAAGACTCCTTATTGTCATTCATACAAAAAGAAATTCTAACTTTCGTTTTAAGTTTTACTTGGGACAATTAAAATCTGGGCACCGGGAATTTGACTTTTTAGTTCAGTTTCCATGCTCTCTTTTACAGCATAAAAAGCATCCATTTTTGTTTCGTTGTTAAATTCAAGGAATATTTCAATGAAAGTCTGGCTTCCTGAGCGTCGTGAGCGAATGCCGTGTATCTGGTCATATGAATCGAAGTTTTTAGCAAGTTCCCGGAGAATTATCAACTGATTGAATTCATCAATGCTATGGTCAAGCAACTCTCCGAATGACCGTGAAAAGACATCAAAAATTGATTTGACAATGCTTATCATCAAGATCGAAGTAGCAACGACATCTAAGTATCGGGTCCATTCTTCACCTTTGAAGATTAATGATACCCCTACAGCAAATATAATCAGAAGATCTTCGAGTGCACCCATTCTTGCCATTCTCCATATTGAATCGAAAATAGGAGAGTGTTCCTTTTTACTGAGTTTGTAGTTTTGAATCCAGAGATATGTAGATGCTATGAAAGAGGCAGAAGTCAATATTGTTGCCAGAAAGCCTCCATGTTGTTCTTCGGGATGGAGAATTTTTGATACTGTTTCGTAACCAACAAATAATGCAGCGAATAGCATTGTAAGCCCAACAACGATACTTGAAATTGTCTCCATTCTGCCAAGACCGTAAGAGTTATTAAGGTCAGAACCCTTCATCATTTTCTTGACAGTGTAAAGCGATAATCCTGATGCAAGAGCACCTGTGAAAGCAATTACAAAGTTGGCAATGAATACTATGGAGTTGGAAGTCAGCATTCCAAGAGCAGAAACTCCTAGGGTATATATTTCCATGCCCATAGTTAGAGCCAGCAGACGTACTTTTGTCTTATTTGAAACAGCAGCAGATAATTCGCTCATAAATAAGTTTAGTTGAGATTCGTGTTATTTAACTTAAAAGCAAATATAAAATAAAAATTTATAGTTATTTTTAAACCGATTTTAATTTAATTAACCATGCTATGAAAAACACAATCACTTTATTGTTAATCCTATTAACATTTATTGGGTATTCGCAGTCGCCTGTACCGAAAAAAGAATCGGGTGCCAAGTTTTCAATTACTTGTGCAAACTTGTACTTTCAAGTTGACTCCGCCAAAGGGGCACGTATTTGGTCTTTCAAATGCGATGATAAAGAGATTTTATATGTTGCAGGTAACGACCCTGGATCAACTTTCTGGCCTGCACCCCAGAGTGTATGGAACTGGCCGCCTCCTTCCAATCTTGACAACAAAGCATACTCTGCTTCCATTTCCGGCAGCAAGATAACTTTCAAAGGGCAAACTGATTCAAAGACTAATCTTCGTTTCTATAAGACTATGTATGCCAATGAAAAAGATACATCCATTATCATTGAATATGTGATGAAAAATGAAAAGACTTCTGCTCAAACATGGGCTCCATGGGAGATATCAAGAGTCATTGGCAAAGGAATGACAGTATTTGCAAAAGGTGATGGCGAATTTTTCTACAGAGACCAGGATAAAAATGAAGTCCTTACTGAAGAAATAGGAGGTTATGTGTGGTATGATCAGGACAATAATGAAGTTTGTAGTACCGACAATAAGTATAATGGTGATGGCAAAGGATGGCTGGCACATGTAGTTGATGGCGATATGTTATTTATTAAGAAATTTGAAGATGTGGCTGCTTCTAAGGCTGCACCCGGTGAAGCAGAAGTTGAAGTTTACACTTCTGTGGGGGATACGTATTGCGAGCTTGAAAACCAGGGAACTTATGCTTCTATAGCAAGCAAAGACTCAGTTATGTGGAAAGTAAGATGGTTTGCCCGCAAATTGCCTTCATCTGTCGATGTAAGTGTTGGAAGTAAGAGCCTGACAAATTACATCGAAGCAGTGATTTCCAGAGCTACTGATCCTTCAGGAAAAGAAGATTTAAAAATGGGTTCTGCAATTAAGGTTTTTCCGAACCCGACTGATAGTGATATTACGGTAATATCAAATCTTGCTGAATACGATAATGTTCTCCTTGCAATTTATAATACACAAGGACAGATAATCAGGAAACATGAGGTAGGTCAACCGAGTGAGAAGGTTTCCCTTTCAGGGCTTTCAAGCGGAGTTTATATTTATGAATTAAGTGATGGGTCAAAAGTTTTAGGACGAGGAAATATCACATTAAGATAAGCATTTACCATTCAAAAATTAAGCCCGTTTGTTAAAATTACCGACGGGCTTTTTTTATTGATGAAATTCGACAATTAGTGCTTTACTGGCAATCTAAGAATCATAAATACAAAAGGTATTTCTCAATTATAAGTTTATTTTGAGCCGCTGTTATAAACTATTGGTTTATTATGGGTCACCAGGTTAAACTATTAGTATATAAAAAAGGCTGCCCATAAACTATGGACAGCCTTTATTTAAAAAAATAATCTAACTATTTATTGAACAACCGGTGTAAACGTTTCGAATGTAACATCTCTGTCTCTCATGACAATTGTGTCAGTGAAAGAATGAATTGAAGTACCGAAATCAATATTGTATTTCAAGTACAAAACATCCCTCTTTTTGTTTCCCCATATATCACCATCATTAACGAATGTTCCTTCTCCGGATACTGTATAATTGGCTGTATCAGGTTGTGAAACAGTGCACTTGCCAGCATTATCAAATCTAATCTGAAGACCAAATGAAATGTCTTCCTTACTGCCTTTGGTTCTTGTAATCAAGGACATTGTTGTTTTATCCATAGAAAGAGTTGACATTTTTACGACCTGATCTTTCTCAACATATTTCGAATGGTAAACAATTGTTGTGTCTAAGGCAGAATTGCCATTGCTGCCCTTGACCTGTGTAACGCCCCTCCTTAGATAACTTCCATGCCATGGGTTTATATATTTGACCGCATATAAAATGTAGTTCTTTGGAACAGTTACCCAGTCTGTTACAATTAGAGGATTTGGATTATCAAGGTCGCTCTTTCCGCTTAAAATTGAATCAGCATTTGAAACTGAAGACATCTTCAATGGAATCACATATGAGTTTTTGATTGCCAAAGGATCAGCAAAAAAAGCATCTGTAAGCTGAACTTCAATACCCCCGCTAAACTCACCTGCAGGAATTACAACCTTCATATCAGAAGGAAGGGAGTAATAATTTGAAGGCATGGCTAAGATTTTATCGCCGTCTTTTGTGCCAAACCTTGCACTATCGCAAATAGAATTGTCGACAACTAAATCTATCGTCACATTCTTCCTGTTTTCATATACACCACCCATTGTTGCCATAATCAAACATTTATGCTGATTGTCGAGTGTGTTGTCATAAATATCTTCGCCCAGAATTATTGTCCTTACAGGCGATTGATAAGAGAAATACACTGTTGTGTAATCATAATCAGGGAAATCCCAATCTTGATTATGACAAGATGTAAACAGTGTGAGTATTATCATTGATATAAAAATTAACTTTTTCATTTTCATATAGTTTAATATTATTAGATATTACCACCCTGTATTTTGAGTTAGACCCCATTTTAACACTTCGCTATATGGTAGTGGTCCATAATACATGTGTTCTTCGTACTGACGGTTTTCAACCGGTGTAACTATAAACTGATCATCCGTAGTAATGGTCATTCCTTTAGCAGTTTCTGTAATGTTTTCTTTCCACCTGCGTAAATCCCAGAAACGGAAATCTTCAAAGCAAAGTTCTAATCTTCGTTCGTTACGAATCAGTTTTCTCATGTCTTCTCTGTTTCCTATCGACATAAGGTAGCTGTCAGGTTGAGTAATACCGGCTCTTTGACGAATTGCGGCAATTACATCACGGGCAGAATACCCGTGTGTTCCTTTATCATCAGGTCCCCAGGCTTCATTTGCAGCCTCAGCATAAGCAAGATAAAGCTCAGTATAACGAATACGTGGTACGTAATGTTTTTGAGCGGTCTTACTTGTAGGATTCAGGTTTACGTCTTCACGTAGTAATTTACGCATATAGTAACCTGTTCTTGTTGATGTAGTAATATTGTCAAGTCCGTCTTTTGTCTTACCAACTTTAGTGTAAATGGTTGCTGAACCTATTTTACTTCCATTTACTACAATGTACATATTCAAACGAGGATCACGATTTGCATATGGTTTCTTAGCATCATAGCCGCTATTTGGATCTGTAATTGGTAATCCGTTAGCCATAGGAAAAGCATCAACAAGATTTTGGGTTGGATTTACATGCCCGTTACCATAAAGCGAAGGAGGGAAATTTTCTGTTTCCAAATTGTCGGCATCACCTACATTTGTTCTCCAAAGTACTTCAGGTGGATTCGAGCCTAATGCTAAACCTGCAATCTCATCTGAATTTGCTTTTGAATACCAATTCAATCCTTTACTTGCTATACCGGAAATACCTCCGTTTAAGTCAAGAACCGCCCCTGCTGCATTTGCTGCATCTGCCCAGGTAACTGATGACCCCTGGCTAAATGCAGGACTTGCTGCCAATAAAGCGACCTTAGCCCTTATCGCCTTTACGATGCGAGATGTTAACCTTTGACGATTGTATGCTCCAAATACTCTGTTGTAATCTGAAGCAGAAGTCTTTCCAACATACTTTTCAGGTATTTTTACATCACTGCTATCAGTTACATCTTCATAATCAAGTGGTAAAAAGCTCTCTGCTAAATCCAGATCTTTATAAATCTGATCAATACATTCTTTGAATGTATTTCGCGGAGCAGTAAAGTCCGATTCTTCTTCCAAAGGTTCTGTATAGATAGGCACTCCAAGTAATTCACCGTTTGATGACATACCACCATGTGCCTGCAATAAGTAATACATAAATATTGCCCGCAAACCATAAGCTTCACCTTTAGTCCTGTCGTTAAACATTTCTTTTGTATATTCTCCGGTTAAAGCCCATTTTACCTTATCTGTTTCAGCAAGAGTGATATTCAGATATTGAATAGCTGCAAAGCAATCTGTCCATTTATCAACAGGATTATACATTGCTGACCATTTTCCGGTTGCCATCTGAAGATAACCGTTTTCATTGTCATTCGACACAGCATCGTCTGTAGCAACATCACTAAATGAATATCCTCCATTTGGAAGTCTGACATATCCATTCAATAAAAGTCCTTCTGCAAAAGCTGCATCTTCGTATATGTCATCCAATACACGGTTATTTTCACTGGCAGGAAAAAATAAATCTTCACAACCGGTAAAAACAAACAGCAGAGCAATTAATATGATTAATTTTGTTTTCATATTTTCGAAATTTTAATGATATACTTTAAAATACAGCCTTAATACCTAAATTGATAAACCGGGATAAAGGTGTAGTACCTACGTTAAGTTCCATAATATCCTTGTTCTTAGATATAGTAAGTAAATTGCTTCCGCTTACATATATATTCAAGCCTTTTACCGGGGAATTATTCAGGATTTTTTCAGGCAAGGAATAAGTCAGCTGTACTCTGGAAACATTAAACTGATTAGTGCTATAGGTCCAGAAATCAGAATATCTGAAATTATTTTCTCCGCTAAGCGATGTTAAACGTGGATATGTTGCTGTATTTTTAGTTTCTTCAGTCCAGCTGTCACGAACAACTGCAGAATATTTTCTATCGCCATATACCCATTGATAAGTGTCATTCTTAATTGAAGTACCGCCAAAATATGCAGAACCTAAAGCAAAGAATGTAAGATTCTTCCACTTAGCAGTAAAATTAATACCACCATATAGCGGACTATTCCAATTGCCAATCATTATCTCATCACGTTCATCAACTACACCATCTGAATTTTGATCTTTGTACTTGATATCTCCTGGTTTAACTTCTCCAAATTTCTGTTTTGCATGACTGTCAATATCACTCTGATCTGCGAATAAACCTTGACTTTCTAATCCAAATATAGCATCAATTGGTTTGCCTTCGCGGTTGCGGTAAGTGTCTTCGAACAACTCGTCACGTACAAGGGCTTCAGTTAAAGTATAAGAACCCGCAATTCCAACAGAGAGTTCTACTTCTCCAACCTTTTGATTAAAATTCATTTTGAAGTCTAATCCTTTATAGCTATTTGCCTCAAAATTCACATAAGGTACAAATGATGTTACAGGCCAATATGTACGGAAGAAGTTTGGATAAATGGTATAACTCTGTACAGGTATACCATCCTTTTTAATAAGAAATACATTGACCTGTAATTCTATGGCTTTATTGAATAAAGATCCATCAATACCAAAGTTTACTTCTTTTCTTTTTGCATAGGTTAAATTTTTATTTTCACCACGCGAAATTGTAGTAGCCTGACTTACATAAGTATCTGCCCATGAAAAATAAGCAGTTGAAGAATATGCTGCATCATACAGGAAATAATTGTTGATATCTAGATCGGTATTGATAATTCCTGCAGAAGCTGATACTTTTAACCTATCAAACACTTTTGAGTCTTTCAGAAAATCTTCTTCGCTTAAAACCCAACCCATGTTTATTGTTGGAGAAAAAGCTACACGATTACTTGCTGACAACTTTGTTGAATTGACAATAGCACCGCTAAAATCGGCATAATATTTATGCGCATAGTTGTATGCAAACTGTAAGCCCAAATTTGAATTTGTTCTGTTTTGGTAGTCACCAGTTTGACGGCCTTTATAACCGGCAGCAAGCAACATTGCCGACACGTTATGTTTTTCTTTAAATGTATTATTATAGTCGAGATGAAGATTAAAATCAATGACCTGACTATTCCAGCTGTCACTAAGATTTTGATTGCCGTTGTTACTATCCTTGTTAAATTTAGTAAGCCCTGAAATTGAATCTGTATCTTCATATTCTTTCCATGCAGGAACATATACAGCATAAGTATTATTTATGCTTTGTATATATGTATTTGAATAATCAATTCCTATTTGACCATGGAATGAAAGCCCTTTAAGAAGTTTTACAAGATTAAAATCAACACCACTTGTGTATTGGAACTGTCGGCTTGTATAGATATTATACCCTGCCACATAAGCATCAGATATTGGGTTTGTCAAATATTCTTGAGAACCACCTAAAAGATATTTGCCATCAATAATATGACGGCTGTTTTTCACAAGCGTCTGAGCATCTTCTGAACCTTTTTCGATTAAATCTATCGGCAATAAGGGAGCGAAACGATGTGGCTGAATATTTGCAGCTTGTCCCCAATAATTGCCATTTGCAAATTTTGCGTCATAAAAGACATTCGACATATTGACGTAAGTCTTGATATAGTCGTTCAGTTTTAAGTCAATATTACCACGCACATTAAAACGGGTTACGTTTTCATTCTTCCCTTCACCGAAGTTCATCAAAGAATTTGAACTTTGAAATCCGGCTAATGCGTAAAACTGTGCCCTGTCGTTTCCTCCTGCAAAATCTGCACTTGCAGCATAATTGTTAGTCATTTTGCGCAAATAGTCTGAAGAGTAATAATCTACATCAGGATATTTATAAAGGTTTTTATGACTTGCATAATTTTCAATTGTTGTACTGTCGTATAAAGGAGTTAATCCATCATTGATACGTGCCTGGTTGTAATATGTCATATACTCTGACGATCCCAGATATTCCGGATAAGATTTTGGTATTCCAACCTCTGCATTAAAATATACATTACTTTTTCTGTTACCATTGAAACCACGTTTGGTTGTTATAATAATTACACCATTTGCAGCACGACTACCATACAAAACAATGGCATTAGCCCCTTTCAAAAAAGTAATCTGTTCAATTTCACTTAATATAGCATTATCAAGTGAACGAGGTACACCATCGACAATAACCAATACATTTCCTAATCCCCAGAGGTTAATTCCGCCAACGAAAGCAATTGCTCCATCAGTGGCATAAGTTCCAAAGCTCTTATCCAAATATTCCGTTGGGTTCAATACAGAAATTGCATTCGGTAAATCATTTTTATTGACGATTCCATATGCAACGCGCACTAAAGAATCGTTAATGTAAGGTTCTGAATTATTGATAGTATCAGATTGTCCTGAAGCTCCTATTGAGATACAAATGCAGAACCCCAATAAAACTACTCCTATTCTTATATGTTTCATTATTTTTCCTTTTTAAAGCTTTATAAACTAAACTTTTTACCAACCAGGATTTTGTCCGAAAGAAGAGTAAAGAGATACATCATCTATCTTTAGTGGTAACCAATAATACTTTTCTTCGAAAGGACGTGTTAATATTACTCTATCCTTAATGTTTATAGGCTTACCATCAGTTCCACGGTCAAAATCAATTGCAGTTTTTTCCCTGTATTTCTTTTCACCTGCAACCATCCATCTCCTTAGGTCGTTAAAACGGAAATCACCTTCAAAAGAAAGTTCAACGGCACGCTCTCTGATGATTTCAGCCATGAATTTATTATTGTCACTCACATACTTCTGTGCGATTGCTCCGGCACCACAGCGGGTACGTACTTTATTAAATGCTGCTTCAGCTGTTAAATATCCGGAAGCGCTGCTTGAGGCAGAACCATAGCCATGAAGAACTGCTTCAGCATACATAAGATAAACATCTGCCAAGCGCATATAAGATAAGTGCATATAATTATTTGGCCATCCGTCAATATCATTAGAAGTTATTGGTGTTAATTTCCTTAACAAATATCCTGAGCGACCTGAACCCTGATTACTGCGGCTTTTCCCTCCATTATATAATGATGCATAGCGATATTGTTCCTTATCAGCCGGAGCAGAGCCTTTAATGACCCTGTCACCATCTATTACTATGTCGTTATAAAAACGCGGGTCACGATTAGTCCATGGATCTGCAGGATTAAAACCTGACTCAGGATCGTCAATTGGTAAGCCATTTGCCATTCCATAGTTTTCTACATATCTTGCATTTGGTGATGCATAACCACCACTGATATTAATATCTGCAAATATTGAACTTGGTCCCCAAGGGCAACCTTTAAACCATGAGCTGTAAACAGGTGCCTGAAAAATAGCTTCAGGATATCCCGGAATTGTGCTTCTGCCATCAGTATAAAAAAGCGAGCTGTAATTGGCAAAACTGACTAATTTTACCCATGATTGACCGCTGTCAACTATTTTCAATAACTCGGCAAATGTATCAGCTGCTTTCTTGCAATACTCAACATTATATGTTGCACTACCAGTAGATTCTTTATTCATCAAAGGACTTCCGGCGTAGAGATAATTCTTACCAAGATATCCTAATGCCATAATTTTTGTAATCCGCTGTTGGTTCTTACCTGAAGTTAACTGACCAGCTTCCGTCTTATCCCAATCAACAGGTAATAAATCGGCAGCTTCTCTGAGGTCCTCTGCAATTCGGTCTGCTGTTTCATGATAATTTAATCGCGGAAATTTTAAATCTTCTCCGGACGAAGCCAGAACCTTATCAATATAAGGCATCCCTCCCCAATAGCTTATTAGCTCAAAATGATAAAATGCCCTGAAAAACAGTAACTGACCTTTAATCAAATCCTTCTCTTCAGGAGTTGCATCTGTGAGATTTTCAAGATTTTCTAAACCTAAATTAGCTTTTCTGATCGCATACCAGGCATTAGGCCATAAGTCTTTATCGAAAGAAGAACCCGTATTTGTATTTGGACCACCTGCATCTAACCAGGATATCCAGGCAGCACTGGTCCATGCCCAATAGTCACCTTTATCTAAAGCATCGTTTAACCAAATGCCTCCCTCTTTGTGCAATATTTCATCGGCCATTAGCCAGTCGCACGCCCAAACACATCCTATATAATCAGGAATTGTGGAATACAATTCTTCTGTGAATCCCTGAAAATTTGTAAAATTTATAAAGGCATCTGTAGAAGAAATTTCAGCTTCAGGAGCCCTGTCCAAATATTCAGTACACGCGGTCAGTCCTATTATTGATAATAAGAAAAAACCACTTAAGATTTTATATATATTTATTTTCATCGCAGCTTTTTTTATAATGTTATATTCAGACCTACATTAATACGTCTAACAGTAGGATATGCTGTAGAAGCTCCCAGGTTTACTTCGCGATCGTCAGGCATATTGGTCCACATCAATAAATTATTTCCATTTATGAAGATTCTGAGTGAACTTATACCTATTTCTTGTAAAGACTCTTTGTTGAAAGTATATGCTACTTCAACGTTCTTTAAACGGATATAGGAGCCATCATATAAGAAAGTAGTTCCAGAATAATCCATGTGAGTATTCCAGCGTGGCATAGGCGCAGTAGCATCTGTATTTTGTGGCGTCCAAAAAGTTCCAAGATTATATACACGGTTTAAATGACCGGAAAAACTGCCCAAACCCACATAACGGTTTGTATTATTTACTCCATAGATTTGAACGTTAGCACTAAAACCTTTCCATTCTATTCCGATAGTGGCATTATAAGTATTTTGTGGACGTTCAGGATAGCCATAAGGTACGTTGTCGTAGCTGTCTATGACTCCATCTGCATTAAAGTCAACAATATTGAGGTTGCCTGGCAATTTTTCATTGTCATAAGTATTTAGCACTGTACTACTATAAACTTCATCCCATGTGTTATAATATCCACTACTAATTTGAGAGTAAGTCTGGCCAATTTGCTTTCCTTCTTTTTTCTGGTAATAATCCTTTAGCTCTGGATCATCGGCCTCAAGTATTTCATCTTTTGAATGAGACATATTAAAATTACCCCATACGCGTAATTTGTTGGCAAATGTTTTATTAACACGAAGTTCTAATTCGTAACCTTTTACTCTTACCTTACCTAAATTACCCATGGCAGGTGTTCCGCCAAAGAATGGAGGCACAGCACGATCATCACCTTTTAACAGAATATCTGTACGATAATCGTTGAAGAAATCAGCGCTACCGGCTAACAATCCATCAAAAAGGGAAAAGTCTGCTCCAATATTGGCTTTTGAAACTTTTTCCCAGTGAATATCGGCATTACCAATCTTAGATTCTGTCCACCATGTATAAGGACTTGAATTTCCTGCTTGTGAACCTAATGGAGAATTCCCTCCATAAGACCATTGGGTCATATATAACCAACGTTCCCAAACATTATCATCTCCTACCTGTCCATAAGAAGCCCTTAATTTCAACATATTCAAAAACTTCAGACCTTTCATGAATTTCTCTTCGGTAATCATCCAGCCAATAGCTCCGGATGGAAAGAATGCAAATCGGTTTTCAGGACCAAACTTTTCAGATCCGTTATATGCACCGTTAACGTCAATCATGTATTTTGATGCATAGCTATATGTTAAGCGGGATACCCAGTCTTCACGATAGTGTTGAAATTCACTTCCCGTTGCAGAATTATCACGACTGAATAAACCCATGACTGTTATGTCATGATTCCCAAATTTCTGAGCATAATCTAACTGAAGTTGATAATAGAGTTTACGAAATGTTTCATTTCCTCCCCATTGGTTTGTGTAAGTTGATTCTTGCCTTGGACTCCAGCGTGTTGGAATAAAGTCAAATTGATTTACTCCAAAATACTTATTATATGTAACTTCACCTGTAACAGGATTAACATATTTATTTTGAACATTTCCATTGTCATAAACACCACCAACGGTTTTGAAAATATTATCAAATGAAAGCGTTCCTTTAGCATTCAAACCTTTAAGTAACATTCCCAAATCCTGCTTCAAAGTGAAATCGGTGTTTATTTGAGTTGTTGTAATTTTTCTAATGCCATTGTTGGCTAAAGTGGCCATTGAATTTACAGTAGATACCTCGTCAGGAGGATAGAAGCCCCATGAACCGTCAGAATAATTTGGATAATAAACGTCAGGTGGGTTGCTGTATATACTTTGCCATATTCTGTATTCCCAAGCATCTTGATTCCAGGCATCTTGTTTTACTCCGTAAGAACCAGCTAAATTGGCTGAAAGCACTGTTGTTTTAGTTAAATCGAAATCTAAGTTACTACGAACATTAATACGGTTATAACCATATCCCGGATCATAGGATTTTCCGTTTTCTACTTTCTTTAAAATATCAGCTTCAGTCAAAAAATCTATTGAAGTAAAGTATTTCACAAATGATGTTCCTCCTGTTGCATTAATATTGGCATTGTATGATAAAGCATAATCTTTTACCAACATTTCTGCCCAGTCAACATTTGGATAACGTTCAGCTTCTTCTATATTAGCCGGATTACGATATTTGTTAAGCTCCCCATAAGGAGTATATTCATCCCAGGATGCGTCATTTAGTGCCAACTCTCTCTCAATAACTTCATTACGCACACTGAGAGCATCGTAAGAATCCATCTTGGTAGCTAAACGTGAAGGTATTTTCATTGTGGAATTGGCTGTTATTCTTATTTCAGCTCTTCCTTCGCGACCACGTTTTGTTGTGATGAGGATTACCCCGTTTGCACCTTTTACACCAAATACGGCAGTGGCAGATGCGTCTTTTAATACAGATATTGTTTCAATTGAACTAATATCAACGCTATTTAACGGACGTTCTATTCCATCAATCATTATCAATGGGTCACTGTTGTTCCAGGTACTCTGGCCTCGTATAAATATTTTAGGATCTTCATCTCCCGGTTCACCGCTTGTCTGAACAGTAATTACTCCGGAAAGATTTCCTGTTAATGCTGCTCCTACGCTTGAAACTCCTCCGGCTCTTTCCAGAACATCTCCTTTTGTTTGAGTTATGGCACCTACAACACTTTCCTTCTTTTGTTTTCCGTATCCTACAACAACAGTTTCAGTTAACTGAACATTACTGTTTTTTAAGGTTACTTTTATTTTACTGGCACCCGAAACCTTAACTTCCTGAGTTTCCATTCCTATAAATGAAACTACAAGAGTTTGATTCCCTGTTGGAATACTTATTGAAAACTCACCATTTGTATCTGCTGTTGTACCAACTGAAGTACTCCCCTTCAAAACTATGGTGGCACCAATAACAGGATTATCTAGTTCATCAATTATTATACCTTTTACTGTTCTTCTTTCCTGGGAATAACCCAATAATGAACTCAGTATAAATATTGCAAACAAAAATCCTGTCAATACCGAAGCTGCTTTATTTTTCAATAAAGAATATGTACGGTGCAATTTCCTGACTTGATTTTTCATTACCTCTTTATATTTTCTGATTTGGTTTAAAATTTGATTATTCAATTCAAATTAATACGAGCAAGCTCTTTTATTAAGTTTTTGAAAAATTCATTTGTGTGAAAACAAACTAATTGTTTGTCAGTTGATTTTTTGATTTTCTCCATACCTGTAATTTAAAAAGTTTCTAATAAGTTATTTTACAATATTCTCTGTTTATATTTTTTATTTGCCTCTTACCGCGTACATCCCAATAGTCGTTCCTGTGAATCCAAATGAGTTTGCTGTTGATAAATGGAATGCATCAATATTCTCTGCTAATAATTTAGTGCTTATATCTCCTGTGCTGTAATAAAAACTGAAATTAGTTCCACTTGATTTTACTGTCATTGTTATCACATCAGCTTTCTTTCCAATATTTTCTTTTGTTATTACTTCAGTGCCATCTTTTGATACTTTGTTAAGCGATACAAATTTCTGGTCTCCTTCAATTCCGGTTGAAAAGAAATACTGATGACTTTCATCTTTGAATAATAATAAGCCTGCTGTTTCTTTTTCATCGGCAGGGTTGAAGTAGATGTCGGTTGAACATTCAAACTTATGATGCTGAATCCTGCGACAAACGTATGCCGGTGTTTTCTTTTCAGTAGTAGGATTTTCTGAACATTTTAATGATAAATATCCCGGATGGTCAGTGAGTGAATATAAATCTTTTGCTGATGTCCTCATTGTCATCCATTCCATTGCAAGTTTTGTTGAATCGAAATTTTCTGTCCATGAGAAATTGCCGAATGTGACTTTTGAATCTTTTACAATTCCTTTCTTTTGAACTATCATCGGAATTACTTCATCTCCCTGAGTCATGTATGGGAATCCATCTTCGCTCCATCTTACTGGAAGTATAAATGTTTCACGACCAAGATTTTCAAATTTCCCGTCGATAGGTCTACATGCAAGAAACACTGACCACCAGTCGCCTTCAGCTGTCTTAATCAAGTCGGCATGACCAGCACATGTAATTGGTTCAGGACGAGAAGGATCTAAATGACGCTGAGTTAATATTGGGTTCTTGTCCCATGCTTTATATGGCCCCATAGGTGAATCACTCCTTAATATAACTTCTGAATGGTTTACAGAGGTTCCACCTTCAGCTGCCATTAAAAAGTATTTACCATTAATTTTATATATATGCGGGCCTTCAATCCATATTGGCTTTTCTTCAAAATGAATACCTCCGTTTACTAGTACCTTCCTTGGACCAAATGTTTTTTCATTTTCAACATCAAATTCCTGAATCCGTATTGCCCGGTGCCCTTCATACAATGCCGGCCCTTCCGGTGCATCATTGTTTATTATATATGCCTTCCCATCTTCATCAAAGAAAAATGAAGGGTCTATTCCTCCTACTTCAGGAAGCATAATAGGATCTGACCATTCCCCAAAAGGATCTTTTGTCTTTACAAAGAAATTACCTGCTCCTACATTTGTTGTAATCATGTAATAGGTTTCATTGTGAGGATTATAGCTGATTGCAGGAGCAAAAATTCCACCGCTTGCATGTTGTCCAACCATATTTACAAGCTGTGATTCCCTGCTTAATATATGGCCTATTTGTTTCCAGTTAACTAAGTCATTGCTGTGAAAGATTGGCACTCCGGGATAATTAACAAATGTTGATGTGACCAGAAAGTAATCTTTCCCATTTGTACATATGCTTGGATCAGAATACCACCCCGGAAGGATTGGATTATAAAAGTAATCTTCTCCCGGTAGTGGGTTTTTTTCATAGTAATCATCATTTCCGGAATAAGAGAAATTATCGAAAAATGCTACAGATTTTTCATTAATCATTTTTTTTGAAATTTTCTTGTCAGGCTGGGTGCAAGAAACTGCAACTGCCAATATTCCTGTAATCAATAATGCCTTATACAGAAAAATTGCTAAGTGTTTTTTTGTTAATTTTCTCATTTTTACCAATAGATTGATTGTAGTTATTAAAATTTGTTAGTAAAAATAAGAGAGCATCGAGTAACGCTATTGTGATTTTAGATATTCAATTTTCAATTTTAGGTAATAGTATTTTTTATTGAATCTGATGTCTGAAAAATAAAAAAGAGCATTTGTAAATGCTCTTTTTTCAAACCTAATCTTAAACTATTATGAAAACAAATTAACTGATTATGAAACAATTAATGACCAATCGCTACTTCTCAATTTTCATAATTTTTTGACTTACTATTTGTAAAGCTATATTAAAGCTTCCATGGCTATTTCTGATTTTAGATATTTGATTTCTAATTACAGATATTTATTTACTTCCAAATATCCTTTGTGCAAAATAATATAGCCCGGGTTTCCATACACTCCAGTCGTGACCCTTTTCCGGTTCTATTTTATAATAGTGCTTTATGTTCTTTTCCAGTAGAAAGTTATGAGTATTTTGACTGACAAAAATCAATCCGTCTGCACTGCCACATGAAATCCATAAGCCTGAAATTAATGAGGTGTCAGAAAGTTCAGGAATTAAAGTGTTTGCCTGCTTGGTGTTTGGGGCAGGGGAGAATGCTCCTATCCATGCAAATGTGTCAAGATGGGCTAACCCAAAATTAAGCGATTGTCCGCCTCCCATCGATAAACCCGCTATTGCTCTTGCCTCTCTGCCAGGTTTTACTGAATAAGTACTTTCTATAAATGGTATTAGGTCTTTTAAAAGCTCAAATTCAAAATTTGCAAATCCCGCAACCTTGTCTTCCGCAAATATATTACTACCAGGAGAATCATCAGCCATTGCCCTGCCGTTGGGGAGGACTACGATCATCGGAGCTATTTTTTTATTGTGATAAAGATTGTCAAGTATAACATTTGGTGAGCCCTGATCATACCATTCGTTAATGTCTCCGCCAATTCCATGTAAAAGATATAAAACGTTGTATGTTGAATCTTTTGTATAACCCGGGGGAAGGTATATACGTGTCTTACGATTTGCTCCTGCAGTATTTGAATAATAAGTTACTATCTCAACTTTCCCTTTTGGAATATCAGCACTGCTGTATTTGTCAAAATCTGAAGGTGGGGAAGGAATCTCATCCTGAGCAACCAGAGTAGTTGAGAGAGCCACTAAAAGAATGACTAATGTTTTTCTTCTAAAAATTAATTTCAGATTTTCCATATTTAGGTAGATTTAAGAATTCGATTTTTTGTTGTAAACTTTTTTAAAATTAGTAAGCACTATAACGTAGAGTTTTCAATTTCAGATATTAGTTTTCTAATTATGAATATTTATTAATAGGGGAGAATAGCTGAAAAATGAAAAGTGCCATTTACTTTTGCACATAAATGACACTTTTATTCAATTTTAAAGCAATCGAACTTTTTTTAAAGAATAATCAGTTTTCCTGTTGTGATTTTTCCTTCAGTATTTAATCTATATAAATATGTTCCCTTTGAAAGTTTTGCCCCTTTTTGATTTGTTGCATTCCACATTATCTCATGGTTGCCTTTCTCAAGCTTTTCATTTATTACAGTCGAAACTTCCTGCCCGAGAATATCATATATTTTTATTGAAACTGTTGATTCTTCTTCAATACTAAAACTGAAGTTTGTATAATCCTTAACCGGATTTGGATAATTGATGATTCCTTTTTCGTTTAAAGATTCATCTGTTCTGAAAGTTGTTACTCCGTTAGGATTCTCCTTTAGATAGTCGGCAAGCCATGTTAAAGCAGGCCTCCAGCTTCCGTCAGCATTTACCAGATGACATGTTTCCTGCCACATTCTTCCTTGTATATAACCCCAAAGCGTTATTCCCTTAACTCCCGGATGCTCCCATAATACAGGGAATATTCTTTCATAATACTTTAACTGCTGATCGTCGTTTGGCGTTCCTGCATTATTCAGATTGCCTAGGTCTAATTCTGAAATGTAAACCGGAATTCCTGTTGCTGCCAGCTTGTCAAGATTACTCTTCAACGTTGCTGATGCTGCACCTTCAAGCTCAAAACGATGTCCTTGTACCCCAATTCCATCAATCAATCCTCTGTCTTTCAGTAGGTTTATTATCTTCAGGTAAGAATTGGTTGCATTATTGTCATTTATAATCCCATATTCATTGAGTACAAGCTTTGAATTTGGAAAATACTTTCTTGCCATTTCAAATGATTTGATAACCCAATCCCAACCTGTTGTTCCGTTTCCGCCAAGTACATTTTTATAGTTGGCTCTTCCATTGGTGCCATCAGGTGGATTGTGTCCCGGTAATGGTTCATTTACTACGTCTACAAGTTCAGCTTCTGGATATCTTTTTCCTGCCTGCCTCATCCATGTTTCAATATATTTTAGTTTTGTTGAATCGGCAAGTGTTGAAATCCATGTAGGTTGTTGCGAACCCCAAACAAGGGTGTGAAACTTGAAAATAAGATTGTTGGCTTTTGAATACTTGTAAAGATTATCCAATCCGCCCCAATTCCATTTTGTTGAATCTGTTGAATTGCCTACCGACGACCATTTGCTTTCATTTTCAGGTGTCAACTGATTCCATAAATTAAGAAATTCTGTATCGTTAAAAGCCTTGAGATTTCCAAGAAATTTTTCATGTCCTTCAGCTAACGGTGGTCCCGGATATTTTTCTGTTACCACCGGCTCAGGCATTTCTGTTAACCCGGGTAGTCCCTTTTCAAGCGTTTCTACTGTGTAATACAATTCCGACTTGCCAAAAGCAAACTTGTCAAACAACAACCCGTCTTCTCTGCTTCCTATTTGAAATGTTTGAGTCAGATTACTCTCTTCAACTATAAAAGCTTGTGTTGCCAGATCCCCTGGAAAGAAGTTCTGTGATATGTTAACCCATTTCCAGACACTTGAGCCTTCTGCTCCCATTTCTTTTACAAAATCAGTTGACTTTGTATAGCCTGCTCCTCCAAGACCGTTTACAAAAATCCAGTCAGCATCTGTAGTTGACCCCTTTTTCCCAAAGCCATTAGCTGCAAAAAAACTGTCATCGTTAAAACTGCCCGGACCTACATTCAATCTTGCGTAGAGCTGATATGAACCAGCTTCCGGAAAAGTAATGCTGTAGGTTATTATCCTGACAGAATCTCCCGGATTTGTTGGTCCGGTATAGTTTTCTTTTGCAGTGACATAAGTGATGTCTCCATCGCTTGAAACCTTATAACCACCTCCGTTTGCTCCCGACTCAGCCTCAATAATTAAAGGACTTCCACTTACATTATCCTGCGCCTCCAATAATCCCGAATACAAGAAAAGTGAAAGGAATAAAAATGATAAGTACTTAATCTTCATATGTTAGATTTAAAAATTAAAATATTATTCGTCGCTTTGTGATTTACTTTTGTTTTAATGCTTCTGCTATAATCTTATTAACAACAGGTTTTGGGTTTTTGTTTCTGTCAAATAATAAAGGATAGTCAGTCCTGCCCCTTACCGGCCAGTTATTTTTCCATGAGAGTCCATCATGTACTCCCCATAATGTAACCCTGCTTATTACATCCTTGTATTTTAAAAATAGATTAAAGAAATCTAAATATCTTTGATCTAACTGTGCACTTACTGAATCAGGTAAGCCTTTTTCATATGGATTTAATTTCTGCTTGTATTCAAAGTTAGCGGAAATCTCAGCTCCAACTTTAAAATCCGGCATAGGTAAAACACTAATGTCCATTTCTGTTATCATTACTTTTACTCCTAAAGAAGAATATGCTTTTATACTTTCTTCAAACTCTTTTATTTCAGGATAGTCTAATCCAACATGACCCTGCATGCCAATGGCATCAATTCTTATTCCCTTTTCTTGAAGTTTTTTAACCATGGCAACAACACCATTCCTTTTACCTGGATTATACATGGAGTAATCGTTGTAATATAATTCAACATCCGGATCTGCTTCATGGGCAAACTTAAATGCAAGTTCAATAAATTCTTCTCCAAGTATTTTGTAATATCTGCTTTTTCGGTATGACCCATCATCTTCTATTGCTTCATTCACAACATCCCAACCTTTTATTTTTCCCTTGTAACGTCCAACTACTGTGTAAATGTGGTCTTTCATCCTTTGTATCAATACTTCACGTGAAACTTCATTTCCATCCTTATCGGTGAAGAACCAGCGAGGTGCCTGTGAATGCCATATCAAAGTATGTCCGGTCATATACATATTGTTTGCTTCCCCAAATTCGATAAACTTATCAGCCATATCAAATTTGAATTTTCCTTCTTCAGGTTGCATCGGACCCCCTTTCATACAGTTCTCAGCTACAATAGCATTGAAATTCTCCTTTATAACCTGGCATGAAGCACTGTCTTTTCCCATTAATTGCCATTCATTAACAGCAGTTCCAATATAAAACTTGTTTGCTAATGCATCTTTAAGCTTTATATTCTGTGAATAAGAAGTTAGCCCTAACCCAAGTAAAGCTGTAAAGAATAAAATGAATTGTGTTTTCATGGTATTTGTTTTAAATTTATTTTTCAGAAATGTATTTTTAATTATGCTTGCCTTTATATTTTTATTGTTATAACTGGTTTAATTTCTTTTTAAAAATTTCAAACTGCTAAGCTTATCATCCTGGTTTAAAACTATGTAGTATGAACCATCCGGCAATCCTGAAATGTCAATACAATTATCTTTTAAAACCGGGTTATATATTGATATTCCTTTTGCGTCGTATATACTTATTTGAGAAATTGTACCCCGGTTTTTTAATTGTAAAGTATTACCGGCAGGATTTGGGAACAGTGATATCCCTTCAGAATTATAATCTTTTGATGATGATGTGTTTTCTTTCCATTTAGCTACAAGTTTAATGTTGCCTGAAACCTTATCAGTGGAAAAATTCCATTTTTTATTATAGTTCTGATTTGTATACCATCCTTCAAATACATATCCTGTCCTTTGAGGAATTGCAGGTTCTGTTATTTTTGTGTCATAATCTGCTTTAATATCAGCTATTTGATTTCCACCGTTACTGTTGAAGGAAACAGTGAAGGATTTTATTTTCCAGTTTGCATAAATGGTTGTATTTGAAGATACTGTATCGCTTGCGAAGTTGAATTTGCTGATACATGACGGCTCTCTGTACCATCCTGAGAAATCATAGCCTGTGCGTACAGGAGTGGCCGGTTCTTTTGCCAATTCGCCTGATTTAAGCATTACTGTTGAATTGACTATGTTCCCTCCCTGAAAGTCAAGTGAAATGTAACATGTTTTTTCATCCCTGAATAAAAAGGGCACCATAGCTTTAAAATCTTCACGCCACACACCCCACCAATGACCTGATGGAAATTCCCAGTAGTGTATTGTTAACTTGTTTTCACGAAGCACTTTTAAAGTTGCCTGCCCGTTTGCATATGCAATATCTTCTTTGGTGCCTTCACCAAAGTAAAAATACCTATAACTTTTTTCCATCTCAGAAGCATTTGCTGTAAGAAATATTTTTGCCCTGTCATACGCTGCGTTATCAGTCGCAAACCATCCTGAGCTCAGTATTGATACATAACCAAACATTTCATAATGAAATATTCCTGCTTCCATAGCCTGTAATCCACCCCATGAAAGTCCGCCAACTCCGCGACTGTCCTTATCTGTTCTAACACGGTAATTCTTTTCAATATAGGGGATGATATCATTTAGTAATTCATTACAAAAAACAGCAGGATCAAGGTTTTTTGCATCAGGCATAACAAGTAACATTGGGGTTGCTTTCCCTGAATTTATTGCGTTGTCGAGCGTTTTATCAGCATAACCCGATTCAATCCAGTGTGTATAGTTTTCACCACCACCATGTATCATATAAAAAACTGGATAAAAATTTGAAGAATCAGTTGAATCGGTATACCCCGGCGGAAAATATATGTTCATCTTGCACGATGTATTCTGGGTTGAAGAATGATAAGTAATTGTTTTAACCGTACCGTTAACCGCAAAGGCTATGTTGCTTATTGCTAGTATAAACAAGAAAGTTGCTAATGATTTGTAAAATGGTTTCATGGAATTATATAAGTATTTCTGCGAATTTAATGCATGAAATATTGTACAATTTTTAATTTTAGATTTATGATTTCTAAAATCAGATATTTTCAACTATTTAATCTATTATTTCGGTAGGCGATTTGCCAAAGTGTTTTTTGAATACTGTGCTGAAATATCCTATACTTGAAAATCCGCACATTTCACTTACTTCTGTAATTGTATGGTTTTTAGATTTAATGAGCTTCAGTGCATTTTCTAATCTGGCAATCTTGATAAGGTCAACAGGCGACTGTCCGGTCAGCGACTTGACTTTTTTATACAATAGCGAAGGACTTACGTTCATTGAAGAAGCAAAATCATCTTTGGTGAATTCAGCATTTGACATATTTTCCTGTACTACTTCCATCATCTTTTTAATAAAACAATCATTGTGTTCATTGCTGAGGATGTGATCTTCACAGTCTGCCGGGGTGATTCTTAAAGCTTTTTCCCTTACCGTTTCCCTGTTTTGTATTATCGTTTTAATCTTTTGCTTTAGTAGTTCCAAATCAAATGGCTTGGTAAGATAATCATCTGCGCCAAGACCCAAACCCTGCAATTGTTCAGCTCTTCCTGAAAGTGCAGTGAGCAAAACTACCGGGATATGAGAGGTTTCATAAGTCGACTTTATAAGCCCACACAATTCAAAACCATCCATGTCGGGCATCATAACATCAGAAATTACAAGGTCGGGGAGCTGCTTCTGAACTAAATCCCATCCCGGGATACCATCATTGGCAGTGATAACTTCAAACTCATCAGATAACGCATATTTCATGAATTGAAGCAAGTCGTCATTGTCTTCAACAATAAGAATCCTCATTTCTTTTGAGACTCCATTATTCTGAATTACAGCTTTACTTTCTGTACCAATATTTATTTCTGTTTCAAAATCATCAGTGTCACTTGTGAAATTGTATTTTGCCTCACCGCCAACTTTTCTGAATGGAATTGAAATTTTAAATGTCGAACCTGAATTTTCCTGACTAGTAAAAGAAACCTGCCCTCCATGCAGATTTACGTAATTCTTTACTAACAACAAACCAATACCTGAACCTACAATCTTAGAGTTTACAGCATTTTCCGCCCTGAAAAATTCTTTGAACAGCTGTCGTTGCTCTTTCTTGCCAATTCCTATTCCCTGATCAACTACTTCCATTGTCCATTTTGTATCATCACATGTCAGATTTAAAATAACCTCACTGTCAGGTTTTGAATATTTAACTGCATTGGAAATCAGATTGTCAACAACTTTCTCCATCATCATTTCATCCAAGGCTGTTGTATATTCTTTTACTTCCGAATTGAATATCAGCTTTATACCTTTGCTTTTAGCTATCGATTCGAACATCTGTAAACGAAACCTTAGAAATTCATTCAACTCTATCATGCTTAATGATACCTGTCCCTTGCCAATATCAACCTTCTGAAACTCCATAAGTTGCGTTACAACCGACGATAACCTTCTTGTCTGCTCTATAGCAATATGCAAAAAGTGACGACCCGCAACAGAAAGATTTTTTTCTTTCGACAACTCTTCTACCGGTGCTTTTATAAGGGTTAGCGAGGTCCTCATGTCGTGTGCAGTGTTTGTAAAGAACTTAACCTTCTCTTCTGTATGTAATTGCTTCAACTGATTGATATAGTTCCATAAAATGAAATAGGCTATTGACGATATTAAGACCAGAAGGATAGCTAAAAACCACCATGTCACCCAGAAGGGTGGGGTAATCTTGATTGCCAATGTCCTTTCTGCCAGTATTTGTGATAATGAGTTGTCGTAAAGCCTGATTTTAAGATTGTATTCTTTGCTTGGTATATTGCTGTAATTAAGTATCCTTTGACTGACAGGTTGTGACCAATCTTCGTCAAGCCCTTCCATCTTCCACGATAACTTTGAGCCGGCAGCAACACCTATAGGTATAAGCTCTATATTCAGAGTGTTTTGATTATATTTCAGTTTAATCTTATCAACCTGATTGAGAGGCTTGTCTATTTTCAAAGACATAAAATCCCGCATCGATCTTCCTGATATACTTATATCCTGAAGAAATATCTTGCCTTCAGGCTGTAATTGCTGTATCGTTGACGGATTGAAAATAACAACTCCATTGCTCGATCCCCAAGCCAGACTCCCATTTTTTAATTTACAGTGAGCATTCCTGTTGAATGAATTATTTGATAATGAACTTATTGAAGAGTAAATCAAAACATTCTTCTTTATTGGATCAAATCTGCACATCCCTGATTCTGTTCCTAACCATAAATACCCATCCGACGAGGCAACACTGTTTACAAAGTTCGAGGGAAGTCCGTTATAAGTTGTGAATTTTTCAGTTGTCCCGTTTGCCGGATCATAACGCAATAACCCGTCTCCAATGGTTCCAACCCATAGTATACCATCCAATACCAAAATGTCCATTACAAGACAACCATTAATCAGTGTCTTTGTCTCACCTGTCTCATTATTAGAAAGTAGCAGACCGTAAGTACAGCCAAACAACATTTCTCCTTTTTGGTATTCGTTTAAAACATATATCGGTTGTATGGTATATTTTCTGAAACTTTCATTTTGACTTATATATCTTATAACCTCCCTGTTTATCCCCCCAATCCACATATCACCCTGACTGTCTTTAAATATGTCGAATACAAATTCATTTATAAAAGGAGAATTGCTTTCAGATTGAGAATAATGAGCAAGCTGCCTTCCGGAATTACCATCAAGTATATAAACCCCTGATGAATATGTTCCAGCCCAGATTCTGCCCTTATTATCTTCAGCCAGCGTTAGAAAAACCTGAGCCTGCTCTTGCTTATTGGCATAAAAACTTCTCCAGTTTTTCCCCGTTGCATCAAGACAACTTATCCCATTGTTGGTGGCAAACCAAATGTTGCCCCTGCTGTCTTCCAGAATATCGTTTACATCATTGTTAACAAGCGAATTGGGATTGTTGATCTGATGTGTAATTCTTGTTACAATAGGGGTGGCCTGATCAAAATATGAAACACCACCGCTATATGTACACACCCAAACACGGTCGTTTTCATCACATAGGATATCATAAACACCATTCCCCCTCAAGGAAAATGTGTTGTCCGAATTTTCCTTGTATACATTGATGATTTTAAAACTTCGCTTATCAACCTCCCAAAGTCCCTGTCCGTCAATACCCAGCAAAAGTGAATTTCTTGATATTGACTCAATGGCAAGTATCGGCTGTGACGGAAGTGACTCAATTGAAGCCTTTTTTAATTGTTGCGATGCGAAATCATAATATATCAATCCTTTGGAAACAGTTCCTATCCAAAGTTTATTTTCATCTTTGCTATAGTCTAAAACTGAAGTTTGTAATGGGTCATTCTCAGACGCTTTGTATAACAATTCCTTTTTTTGTGTATTGATATTAAAGTTGTAAAGTCCTTCCGATACAGAAATTATAAAATTATCGTTGTCCTTCCATATTATTCTTTGAATATCAATATATTCATTGTTAATTGTTGTAATGGTTTTATTGTCATATTTAAGCACACCCGAAGAAGAAGCTATCCAGTAATTATCGTTCTTATCTAATAGCAATTCATTAGTAACCAGGTGGTAACTATTCAACTCTTTGCTCATATTGATAACCATATCAAACCTGTCTGATATTTCATTGTAAAGAAATAACTGACCATTGTTGGTTATTGCTAAAAGCTTTGAATTTTCATAAGTTAGTTTGACACTGATAACATTGGCCGTCTCGTATGGAAGTTGATATATTCTGTAATCATCATCCGTAAGCCTGAGTATACCAGTCTTGGAAGAAACCCAGATAAAGCCGTAATTGTCTTTTACAACAGAATTGGCTTCCCTGATTGAAATACCAAAAATGTTATTGATGTTATTAAACCCGGTATTGGAAGCTGAAATGTTGGTGTGAATGAAAAGAACAAAAGAAAAGACAAGCCAATTAAATATAATCAGTCTGCTAATTCTTAAAATATGTATCTTTTTTTGTTCAATCATCAATTGGTTATCTTGAAATGTAAAAATAACCAAATTAACGAAATTACAGTGTTCTTTCAATAAACAAAAATACTAACTGACAAGCCAGTTTTTTGCATCTGTTTCTGTATCAAAAGTTCGTGCATGTCCACCGCTGAGTTTAATCATTGTACCAAAAATGATTTTTTTTAATCCAACCAAGCCAACAATTGCACTTTTTTCTGTTTTATGGCTTATAATTTCCTTAGTCAACCTTTGTACTTCATTCTTGTATTTTTCAGTAGTATACGAGTTGCCTACATTTATAAGTAACAATTGACGCTGTACTTCTTTTCTGAGTATTTCTACTTCCTCATAAAGAATCCTTAGCATATCATCTTCAGACTTAACTCCATTGTAGTCAATGAATAATATTCTTTTTCCTCCGTAGGTAATCCAATTTACGCCCATAATAATTCCCCCTGTTTATGTTTATTTGGTTAATTCCTCAAAAATAAGACTTTTCTTGCTTTACAATAATTTATTTCAATTTTCATATTTGACGGAGAAGAATCCTTAAAAATAATTTAAAATTGATTATTTTATTATGATTGACTTTTAAAGTTGATGAGATTTAATACAGGCATTTTTTCATCTTCTTTTTAAAACCCTAAAACTGATTACTCTTTTCATTATGAATGATATAAATGCCTTAAACGCTGAAATACCTCTCTCGCATTAACAATACTTTCGATTGTTATTTCATCAACACTACTTACCTTTCAAATACTAACCAGAACCGTACCAGAAAGCCATCAAACACCATAAGCGAAAATTCTTATGGTGTTTGATGGCTTTCTGGTACGGTTCTGGTATGATTCAGGTAGCTTGTTGTAATAACTAATATTGATTGCATTTTCCCGGAGAAACAATTTTTAAATAACTTTTTTTCTGACACTCTTTGAAATTCTTAAAAAAGATTTACCTTTGTTCGTAAATGTACGAAATGAAATTAAAAGATAAAGTAACAGAAAAGCAAGAAAAATTAGCCCGGTATGCAAAGGCGTTAGGGCATCCTGTAAGGGTTTACGTGCTGGATCTTTTATCTAAGCAGTCATGTTGCTACAGTGGTGACCTCAGTGAAGATCTGCCAATTGCAAAATCAACACTTTCGCAGCATTTAAAGGAATTGAAGGATGCAGGATTGATTCAGGGCGAAATTGAAGCTCCTAAAATCAGGTATTGCATTAACCATGAAAACTGGAAAGAGGCACAAATGTTGTTTAAGGATATTTTGAAAATATAATTTTTTTGAAATCTTCATTCGTGTTATTGCGATTAACAAATATTGATAAGAAATTTTTGAAAAGTTGATTAATATGGAATTTGAAAATTTAAAACCAGCAGGGATGGACATAAAGGTATTGGGAACTGGTTGTCCCAAGTGTAAAGCTCTTGAAAAAGCTACCCTGGAAGCAGTTGCTGAAGCCGGGATAGATGCTCAGGTATCTAAGGTTGAAGATATCGTTGAAATAATGAATTATGGAGTTATGACAACACCTGCAATTGTAATTGACGGGAAAGTTGTAATGAAAGGCAGAGTTCCTTCAGTGGAAGAAATAAAAAGTATAATCTTGAAAAAATAATAAACATGAAAAAATTTATCACTTTATTCAGTTTGATAGCATTGGTTTCAATAAATTTTGTTCAGGCACAGTGTTGTAAGAATCCTTCAAAATCAGCTAATTGTGCATATCTGGCAGCTGCATCTCAAACGACATCTTCATCCGAAGTAGTTGCATATTACTTTCATTACACAAGGCGTTGCGAAACATGCAAAGCAGTTGAGAAAGTATCAGGCGATGCTCTGAAAGAATTATACGGCGATAAGATTGTTCTTAAATCGATAAATCTGGATGAGAAGAGCAGTGAAGAGCTTGCAAAGAAAATTGGTGTAGACGGCCAGACTTTATTGGTGATGAAAGGAACTGAAAAGGTTGATTTAACCAATGACGGCTTTTTGTATGCAGTTACCAAACCCGACAAGTTGAAAGAAAAAATTAAATCAGCTGTAGAATCATTGAAGTAAAGCAGTATTATGGAAGTTTTGCAAAATTTGCTTGAGAACTCTCAGTTTCCAATATTGACAGCATTTATACTGGGGCTGATGACAGCTATCAGCCCTTGTCCTTTAGCTACCAATATTACTGCTATTGGGTTCATTAGTAAGGATATTGAAAGTCAAAAAAGGGTTTTCCTTAACGGGATTATTTATACTCTTGGCCGCGCTTTTACTTATACTGTTATAGGCTTGATTTTCTTTTTCGGTTCAGAAGAATTGCATATTTCCGGGTTTCTGCAAAAGTGGGGAGAGAAATTTATCGGTCCTTTGATGATAATAATTGGACTTTTTATGATTGGTGCATTAAATTTTATACGAATTCCGGGCTTGGGTTCTCTTGCCGAAAAAATGGAAAGCCGCGCCAACAAAGGATTTTGGGGAGTTCTTTTATTGGGAATTGTTTTTGCTCTGGCTTTTTGCCCATACAGTGGAGTTTTATATTTCGGAATGCTGATTCCAATGACAATAAGCAGTGCATCAGGACTTTATTTGCCTGTTGTTTTTGCTGTTGCGACAGGTATACCGGTTATAATTTTTGCATGGCTGATTGCTTACTCAGTTGGTTCTATAGGTGTTTTCTATAAAAAGATCAAAGTATTTGAGCTTTGGTTCCGGCGGATAATTGCAATAGTTTTTATAGGTGCAGGTATTTATTATACCGTGGTTGTATACGTATAATTTTTTTGAAAATATTATTCGTGTTTATACGAACAGAGAATAAAGTGTAATTAATGAATTCAGAAAATTTAAAAAAGTGGAGACTAAAAGAGAAATAAAAGTACTGGTTTGGATTGCAGTAATTTTTGCAGTTGCTTTTTTCCTGCCTGTTGAGAGTGCCCGTTTCAATACAGCTGTTGCAGCAACTTTTGATTTGGTAAAATGGTATGCCCGTGAACATGTTGTTCTTTGTTTGCTTCCTGCCTTTTTTATTGCCGGAGTGATTTCAGTATTTGTGAGTCAGGGTTCAGTTATTAAATACTTCGGAGCTAACGCAAAAAAGTGGATATCATATTCAGTAGCTGCTGTTTCAGGTACAATACTTGCCGTTTGTTCCTGCACAATCTTGCCTTTATTTTCAAGTATACACAAGAGGGGGGCAGGTTTAGGTCCTGCAATTGCTTTTCTTTACTCAGGTCCTGCGATTAATATCTTAGCAATAATTTTAACTGCCCGGATATTAGGTTTGGAGATGGGTATTGCACGTACAATTGGGGCAGTATCTTTTAGTGTTATTATTGGCCTTGCAATGGCTTTGATTTACAGAAAAGAAGAAAAAGTAAAGAAAGAGCAGCAGATGAATATTGTTTCTCCGCCGGAAAAGCGCCCGATGTGGCAAACTTCGTTTCACTTTTTCACTCTTGTTTTAATCCTTGTTTTTGCCAACTGGGGAGCTCCTTC
>CAYUEI010000007.1:0-32833 GCA_964443445.1 uncultured Prolixibacteraceae bacterium
GCAGTTATTTCCATTGGTATCAGAAACTCTTCTAATAAAATTTCTCCCGGATGTACATTAGCTAACTTTTCCATATTGATCCTTTTAGTGGTAATCAACAATTTCAACTTCAAATGAATGATTGTTTTCCCATTTGAAAATTATCCTCCATTGGTCATTAATCCTTATACTGTATAATTCATTTAGGTTTCCGGAAAGCTTCTCAAGCCTGTTAGAGGGAGGAATCATCAAGTCTCCAATATTTTGAGAGTTATTCAGCATCCTCAACTTCCTTCTTCCGATTTGCTGAATCTCAATAGGAATCTTTTTCGTCCTTTCCCCATTCCATATCTTTTCAGTATCCTTAGAACCAAATGATATAATCATACTAATCTTTTACATTACTAACGCCAAAGATAACTAAAATATTTCAACATTCAAAATGAGCACAACCCTTTATATATTAAATGAACAATTGTCCAATGCTACTTGTAAAATAACCTTTGAAATGTATTTGTTGGTAAAAATGTATGTAAAAATACCGCCATTTTAGTATTAAAATCAGAACTGTATCTGAATCTATTCTTATTATCGGTTACCGCATTAAAAATGGCTTTAGCTTCATGTTCAGGTGGAAATCCTTTTTGAATATTTTTATTCAAATACTTAAACCAATTTCTGAAATTGTCTTGATATTCTTTTGGATAATTGTCAGATGATTGTTTTTCCAGATCTTTCCAAAGGTTTGTCTTTACTGATCCAGGAGAGAATGATTTTACTTTGATATTTATGTTTTTCAATTCATAACGCAATCCTTCGCTAAATCCTTCTATTGCCCATTTTGTAAGGTGGTAAACAGATTGAAACGGAAAGGTTGCACGCCCTGCAATTGATGTGACATTTACAATCATGCCACATTTGTTTTTTCTAAAATAAGGCAAAACAGCTTTTGTGACATTTATAACTCCCAATACATTAGTTTTTATTAACAGGTCAATAGTTTCCGGTGAAGTACTTTCAAGAGGGTTTGTATCGTAAACACCGGCATTGTTGAGCAATACATCTATTCTGCCAAATTCCTGTATAATTTGATTTATACATTTATCAACTGATTCAATATTTGTTACATCCATTGAATAACAGTTGATAGTTTTAAAGCCTTCAAATTGTGACGCTTTTTTTAAGTCCCGGAATGTTGCTGCCACATTCCAACCATTCTGGCTGAACAATTCAGCAGTGGCTTTCCCTATACCACTGGCTGCTCCTGTAATTACAATTGTTTTCATTTTGTCGTTTAATTAAGATTACACGACAAAACTCAAGAATTGTTAATCCAATCATCTTAACAAATGTTAGGAAATTTGTTTTTTTATCCGGCTTAATGATTCAGGCTTTAATCCTAAAAAAGATGCAAGGTATTTTACTTGTACATTCTGGATAATATCAGGATTTGTTTCAAGAAGCTTTAAATATTTCTGTTGCCCTGTCAACGATATCTGATCAATTATTCTTTGCTCTTTTTCTATAAGAAATCCTTCCATTAGTTTCCTTCCAAAGTATTGCCATTTCTGATTTGTAGAATAAAGCTTTTCCAAATCTTCTTTAGAAATTGTCATTATCTCGCAATCTGTTAATGTTTGCATAATTTCATTAGAAGGTGAACCGGAGAAGAAACTATTTAATGAAGTAGCAAAACTATTTGGACAATATAAATGAATAATCAATTCCTCACCTGAATTAAGATACTTAAAATACCTGATATATCCCTTATTTATAAAAAAGGCTTCCCGAATAATTTTCCCTGATTCAATTAACGATATATTCTTTTCAACATTCAAAGGTTTGAAAGATGTTTCAATCATTTCAAGATCAGAGTTGTTCAGAGAAATTACCTCAGAAATCTTTTTCTTTAGTTGTGCAAATCCCATAAAAACAATTTTTTATCCTGTTCCCCATTAGTCATAACGCCTCAAATACATTTCGTCAGCGACCAATGACTATGGATGATTTTCCATTCATTATTTTCTTCAAGTCTGTACACTTCAGTACAATTCTCTTTAAAGATACTTTCACCTGAAATTGAATGTAGATTGTAGGTCAGGACTGCCATCTCATCTGTTGATTGAACAACAGGATTTATCATTTCAAATCCATCCATCTTAACCTTTCCCCGCATACTTTCGTACATCTCTTTTATCTTGTCCCAGCCATCGAGCCTTCTTTCAATGGCAGGGTCGAAATAAGTGAAGTCTTTTGAATAAAGATCCAGAAAGGGTGAAGGATTGCCTTTGTGCCATTCATCGAGAGCGGCAGTTTCCAATGCAATGATTGTTTCTGCAATTGTTTGTTTATCCATAATTGTTTTATTTCAATAATGATTAGTATAGGTTAAAGAAAAGCAACTAAACTTTTGAAGATTAAATTTCAATCGACTAATAATTCCTTAATCGTCATCTTAACTTTCTCAATTTCCCGATCTGATAATTTATCAAGTGATTTTATAATTCGCTGTTTATCTATTGTACGTATCTGGTCAATTACAATCCAACCTGTTTTACTGTCATGATTTATTTCAACTCTTGTAGGATACTGTTTTGTCTGACTTGTCATTGGCGCAATAATCACTGTATTTAGATATTTATTCATTTCGTTTGGTGAAATAACAACACAAGGTCTTGTCTTTTTAATCTCGCTGCCAATAGTCGGGTCAAGATTTACCAAAACTATCTGATATTGTTCTAAATCCATTCTTCAAAGTTTTCTTCATCAAAAACATCTGTCATCAGAGCTTTATCATCGCCTGAATCATGCATCTTTTTAAAAGCTTTTTCCCATCCTTTACGAGGTGTCGTTTTAGGTTTAATTATAATATGCCCCTTTTCCAATATCAATTCAACTGTGTCGCTGATATTGTATCTTTCCAAAATAGTCTTACTCAATCTAATACCTTTGGAATTTCCTATTTGAATAACTGAAACATCCATTATTGTTATATTTGTAATCACAAAGTTATTACATTATTGCCTTTTTTCAAAGAGATATTGTCTGCTTATATGATAGGTAAGGGTACCTTAATCTATTTTTAATAATTTAACCAAAGTTATTTAACCTTAAGAAATTGGCTGTTTTCTAATTTCTTATAAAAAAAGTTTCCAATTAGTATTGTAATAACAATTATTAAAATCCTCCCTACAATGCCTGCAAAACAACCTTCAGGTCCTACAGCACCCCCATTCCAAATACTACTCTCAGTTATATTAGTCAACAAATACCCATCCGGTTTATGGTTACTGACCGGAAATCCAAATACAATGCCCTGGAAATAATTCCAGCCAAAGTGTAATCCTATTGGTGCCCAAATAGTTTTTAAACTTAAAAATGCAATCCCATACATCAATCCGGCAAGAAAATAACTTGTTATGGTTATACCCGATTCCGGATTATGAATAAAACAAAACATAACAGAGCTTATTATTAAGGCGATCAATTTATTATCAAACAAATATAAAATTCCAATGAAGATAAGGACTCTAAATAAAAACTCTTCACCTAAAGAATTGAAAAGATCGACAGGCACTCCCTTTATTAAAACAAATATATTCCTTACTGATTCTATTTCAAGAAGTCCCAATTTCCGATTTATTAGAAAAATAAAAAGCATGACAAAACCACTAAGAAAAAACATTGATAAAAATCCAAGAATAGTATTTCGTTCTACTTTAAAGTGCACAGATTGAAATAAGTTCCTTTGGTTTTTTTTAGTTAAAACTACTCCGGTTATTGCCAGAATTGCTAATGCAATTAAATTAATTATTCCAATAATTTCCATTTTCTGCATTTAATCCAACCCATTTTAAAAGATAGTGTTTTGTATCTCATCCTTATATAGTGCCACAAAACTTATCTTCTGTATCGACAAACGTTCGTCGGCTGTAAATGATCTTTTTGTTTTTGCCATAATCCCCAAATTTAAAAAGCACTAAATTCTTTTTGAAATTTAGTCAAGCTATTTAGTGGGATAAGATAGTAATCGTTTAATCGCAATTAACATATCCGCAATATCTTGTTAATTAATAATAACCTTAAAATTCTCATTCTTATTTCCTGAATTTATTCTCAAAAGATACATTCCCCGAGGACAATCAGAAACATCAATACTGATTCCGTTACGGAGTTGATTACTTTCGTATAAGCCCGAACGTTTTAAAGAACCATCAATGCCAACAAATTCAATAACAAACATACCTTTGGGAGCATCCGCAAACTTAAGTTGCAATTTGTCTTTTATTGGATTTGGCCAAATAGTAATGTCCTTTTTTGTTTGCTCAAATCTCTCAGCACTAACCAGTATAGTAGTTTGCGCATCATATTTACCGGGAATCTCCTCATTAAGACTGACATTATCTATGGCTATACTGTAAAACTTATAGGTTGAACCTTCTTTCCCCTCAAAATTAGCTGAAAGTTCTTTTGTATTGTTTTTCCAAAGACTGAGAAGGGTGTCATTTTCCAATACAAATATTTTATATTCACTGATCCCTGAGCCATAATCTGAGCCTGACCAATCGACATTAAAACTTCCTTTAATGCTTGATTGCAATGGGCTAACCTGACTTTCAGGCTTATCAATATCAAGAGTATTCAGGTAGTTGTTTGTAATGATTGGATCATTGGCATCAAAAACAATGGATGCCTGGTTTAAAATTTTATCGTTAGTCTTTAATTCTTTTTTCAGCCCCACCGAGAAGCTTACAAAACCCTCGCCTTGAGGTGAAGTGCCGTTAGGTGGCAAAAAGCCGATAAAAGGATCTTCTTCCAATTCCATCGTTTGAGGATTCAGCGAAAGCAACTCCCATCTAACCACACCTGTAATGGTATCTAATTTTCCTGAAACCCGTGTAATAAGTTCCAAACCGGGACGCATATCGATGTCCTTTGAGAATTCTTTCATTCGTTGACCCTGAGGCGAATATATATTGTCTCCCCAGCCAAAAGCACCAAATCCGAATTCTTTGATATCAAATGTTGACAAATCGAGCGTATCGGTAATTGTAACAATATGCGCAGGCGCAGTTGCTTCTTTTTTGTTTTCGAACAAAATGGTATAAGGCATCTTGTCATATTTGACAATATAATTTTGATCTCCAAATCCTGAAGGGCCAACCATCTCGTTGGGATCGAACGAAGAAACACCTTTTACTCCCAACTTGCTCCTATAACGAGGGTCAAAATTGTTTAGACAATCCTGATGAGCCATATAGCCTTGATACATATTATTGACCATTGAAGTAATTTTTAGACTCGCCCTCCAGAATAGTATTGGATTGAGGTCACCTAAGCAACTTACAGCTGCAGAAGCCAGGGAGTACCCCCAATTGTCAAAAACAGAAGGTTCATCCATTTGAGGTTTGGCTGCATCCCAAGGATTAAAAACAACAGTTGCGAAGTCATATAAGCAATCTATTGGTATAAAGATTCCAATTCCATCCGACGCAATAGATGAAAAGGCATGTAATGCAGAAAGAGCTATACAGGCATTCAGTTTTGTTTGTAATTTATCATCATCGTCGGCTTGATTCGAAGATGCACTTTTTGTTCCTTGATCAACAAGTTCGAAGAATGGATCATTCGTCCAGCTTTCAATGTTAAAATCGCCGGGACTTTTAATCCTTAAATGAATACTGTGTGAACTGCTTGCCTCAAGCAAGGGGATGTAAAGAGGATAAAATCGTGCATCGAGACCAGGTCCATAATAGTCTTCAACTACGTCGTACAATGTATCCATTAACTCGACTAACTCGGGAGTATTGGTCTTTATGTATTCATTTGCTTCAACTTTAAAATCGATGAACTCAATTTCAAGTCCGGGAAGATCACTTATCACGATGTTTAAAGGAACACCTAAGGCATCAATGTTCCCTTTGTTTCCATAATTAAGTGTGTAGCTTTGCCACATATTGAATAATGCCCTTCCTCGTCCTTCAAGAGAAACCCAAGGTTCAGGCTTGTTTGCTTCCACAACTTTAAACGCTTTTTCCAGCAACAGATTGTCACTTTTATTTTGAACCACAATATCGTAAACACCCAGCTCTGCACCACTCATCTTGAAATTTCCGGACAATTGACCGGGAGCAGGTGAGTATAGATTCGTACCTTTAATTTCAAGTCCCCCTTTTTTCAAAATCACTGTACTTCCTGCAGTTACAAGCCCTCCCCCGTGTATCACGATGGTTGCGTACCCATAATTACCTGCACTTGATGGTTCAACTTTGCTTAAACCTTTTATTTCAACACCACTTATAGACGACACAACTGTTGTAGTATTCTTTGCCAATAGAGAAAGTTGATATTCTCCAGCCTTGGCATAATCATGGACAGGATTTCCTTGGGCCGATGTGGTTTCATCTCCAAAATTCCAAAGCCATGTAGACGCATTTTTTGAATTATTTTTGATTGTAACTGTTTTTCCGCTCTGGAAAACATCAAATGCTACTATAGGTGCGTCAAAATCCGATTGTTCCAAACGTCCGTCGTAAACTGCAATACCATCGTTGCCACGACCGGTTATATCTTTATACGTATCATCAAAATTGAGAAATAGCAACAACCCTTCTTCCTTTCCCGAAAGTTTTGCGGTTTGGTTTCCTATTATTTCATCTTGAGATAATGCCTTATTCCATAATCTGAAATTATCAATGTCGTATTTTATCTGTCTGGGTGCTGTGGTCATATTACTTGACCCCAATATCAACATTCCTAAATCTTCGTAAACTTTCCCCGTAACAGTTTGCTGCTTGTTTAACAGACCGTTGATGTAAATTTTGTAATTATTTTTCCCTGCACGGGCATCGTAGGTAATTGCAACATGGTGCCAAAGGTTATCATTCAAGTCAATGTTCGACCAATTCACAAAACTACCTTTATCGGTTTTAAGTCCAGAGTTCAATTGAATTAAATTCTTTTCTTTTCTGAATGCTAAATGATATCCATCAGGAGTGTTATCGTAATAACCGGCGGGACCATTTAACTTAGTGAAAATGCTTGATGTGAAATTGTATTGGTCGTCATTTCCTGTTCTAAACCGAACCCATACTTCGGCAGTCATTGCAGAATCAACCCTGATTGAAGGATTGTCGGGAATAACTATTTGGTCTAATTTAAATTGATCTTCTTTTGTTGTCTCAACATAAAATGACTTATTGATTATACCTGGTTCAGGTTGCGATCTTACATTCCGGTATAAAATGTCCGAAATTTTGTCAAATCTGTATAATGCACTTGATATCCAATGTTTTTCACCTTTTGAATCAACTTTCATCCAAGAACTGCAATAGGACAGGTCATACATAGCACTTTGTAAAGATGGTGCAATCGCTTGGTATTGCGAGAAACTGTCCCCTCCATCGGTGCTTTTGATTGAGTAAAACCAGTTGCCTGTGATGTAAAGCGTTTTACCGGTTTGGTCTTGCGGGTCAATCACAATATTGGGCTGGTTTGAATAGCCAACATGAGCGATATCAGATGGCATTAGATTGATTGGCTGGCTGAATGTTGCCCCGCTATCAGTCGACTTGCTGAAACAAAACTTATAACTTTTACCATAACTCTGATAAGCAATGTAGAAGTTTCCATTTGCTGATACTACGGTTTCCCTTGGTGTTTCGACTCTTACAACTCCATTGTTCAAGTCTTTTGATGGTTCAAAGGTAAGACCATTATTTGTCGATCGGGCGGAAAGTATTGTCCAAACGCCTTCACTTATATTTCCTTCAAATACAACAATAATGTTGTTTCCCGACTTTGCAATTTTTGAACTGTAATTTTCAAATTGCCGCGACAAACACCTTTCACTTTCGCCGTAAGTTGTTGTGTATTTTGGGGAAATTTTGTTGGTAGTGAAGGTTTTGCCGTCATTTGTTGTTGAAACCCATACTCGCCCGACACTTAAACCATTATTAAAGAAGGTGTAGTAATGAAGTACTATAGCCTGTTCCCCATCGAAAAAGAGGTCGTTAAGACCGTCTGACGCTTCGCTTATCTGTGTGTCAGTGAAACTTGCCCCGCCGTTTGAGGAGAAGAGAAACCGGGTTCCCTTGAGTATCCCGGAAGTTGAACCTTGATAAGCAATGGCAATCTTTCCGTTTTTTACTTTTATTAAACAATTTTTAAATTCTCTGTACCCACCCTCATTCTGAGAAAGAACACGACCCTCTGAAAAGCTTGCTCCCGCATTAACCGATTCGTAAAAGAAAACCCGGCCGGTTCCTTTGTCCTGGTATTTGTAATCGGTAGTGGCAATGTACACCTTATCGCCTTCAACAGCCAGTTTACGGTGATTGTAATCAATTACATAATCTATGTCTGTGTAAGTGTGAATGAGTTTTGGAGCTTCCCATGTCTCACCAAGGTCAGTCGACCTACGATAATACAAGTACCCTTCACTTCCTGAAACATAACGTACCCAAATAGTATGTATAGTTTGCCCAACGATCTCCATTTCAGGCACCCAATCCTGTACGTCAGCTTGCCCTGACCATTCCGAGAGTTTAGTGATGTGTTTAGACAGTTCATGATTTTGTGCCGATACAAAAACACTAAATAAAAACAGAATACTGAAAGTTATAAAATAGCGAAGAAAAGATCTAACGTTCATAATTGGTAAAGTTTTTGGTTATTCCCTAAAGTTATAAAATATTCATAATTATAAAAAATCAAGTCCTCAGAAAAAATTCACATGTTTTTATCATCAACTTTCTGAAATAGATTTATTTGATGAAATTTAGCTAACTTATCTGCTGACCATTTTCTTTTTCCTTATTCTCAAATAAAATCAATTAGGGGTAAAAGTATAACAACAGATTTCCACGCTTAGCTACCAATAACCCCATTAAATTAAAGCTGTTAAACTTGCGTAGCACCATCAGCAAACCGTTCAACAACAAAAAAGCCCTTAAACAGAAGTCCCTGCTTTTCCAACATTTCAATTTTTGTTTTCCCTTATGTATCCTTTCATTACTGTTGCAGTTTTTTCCATGCCTGAATGTACTTATACATATGGCAGGCATGCTCGTCCTGGTGCGTCCTTCAGTTCGCACCGGCTGCCCGTTTTCCCAATCTTTGTAGCTCATCATTCTTGTCATTTCTCAATCTTTTTTAAAGACTCAATGTCAATTTAATTGTTCTAAGTTCATGGACAGAGCATCAGGCTATGCCTGAAACTCCTCCATGAATACTTCTCATACCTATTAAACAAAAAACTATGTCTGATTAAATATTAATTAAATTCGACCGAAAAATAATACTACTATCCTTCCCCACCAAAATTATTTTTTACGTATGTATCTGTTTTCCTAATGTTTCCGCAAGATATCTATAATGCATGATTCTTTTTTCGAACAAAATTGATATTTGTTCAAAAACGTATTATAATTACTCGTTATGCATGGTAATTCACTTTAGGACAGAAATCAATGATTGATGAAAATCCCATTTGTTATCAAACCCGGCTTTGCTTTTTCATCTATACCAACCCTCAATGATTTTACAATGGTAACTTGAGCAATCCTGCAAATCAAAAGGCCTGAAATTCCAATAACAAATCCCAGTAATCTGGTTTGTTGATTATCTAATACTTCAATGTATTCAGTTACTTTAAAAAGCACCTGACCTTCTGGCTATGATTAAGGTATCTCAATCTGATATTTACAGGTTTTATCTCCTCTTCTTATTGCGGAAATTACTGTAGCTTTAACAGGCTGACCAGTTACTACTGAAAACATTTTTTCGGCAAATCCTTCTGAACAGTAGCATATTGCAGAAGTGTTAACTCCTTTTTTGTGTTCCAGTACCGGACAAACACAATTATCATTAAACTAAACAATAACTCACTATAAAAGAGCACCCTAGCTCTATTATGTGTTGATATTTTTAAAATCTATAACCGATCTTTATTCCCGGTTCCAGTCCCCATGGAGCTTGCGGCACTTCATCTATCCCGATTTTAACTGTTCTGTTGGTCAATGGAACCAGAATACTTACGTTCGGATTTATTGTCAGGTGTTTCCATAATACCAATGTATATCCTAACGGAACTCCAACAATGAAAGTATTGAAATGTCCCTCCTGATTATTTGTCACGGTTGTTACATCATGCATGCTTAAAAGCATTATCAATCCGGCACTCCATCCTTTTATTTCTTTGTGCGAAAATATTTCAAATCTGTATCCGAAAGCATTCAGATTATCTTTTGTAAATGACTCATCTGTAACATGTTTGTTATTTATATTTATGTGAGCAAATATTAAAGAATGTTTCATCCTTCCTTTTCCAACATACCCGTTTATGTTTACACTATGCCATGCTCCAATTCTGGGAGCCATTAAATCATATTCAATCCCCCATTTCAACTGACTTTGAATAGAATCCTGTGCAAAAACCGTTGCTGATAAAAAAATAAAAATACCAAGACAAAAAATGTTTCTTAAATAAGTTATAATTCTAAAATTACGTTTCATAAAAATTTGATTTTGTTCACTATATATGTCTCGATATGTTGAATCATAATTACACTCCATGTTTTATTTTTCTTTAATCATGATGTATGTTATTATAGATCATGCCAATTACCGGTAATTATTTTAATATATTCTTACAATTGCATCTGGTTTTGCAGGGAATATTGTATAAGTACCATTTATCCGACAAATACAATTCGTTCTTTTTGGACATAAGCAATTCGCCCCTGCGAATCCGGGCAATTTCTACCCATTTTTCATATATCAAACATGGACATAACCGTACCTCATTCGTACCATATTCGTGGTTTCTCCCTTTATAACAGGGGTTTCTCCCTTTATAATGGGAGATACCCCGAATGTGGTACGAATATGGTATTATGCAGGTAGGTATTTGTAGTGAATTCGTGGTTCGCAATGACGGTGTATTCAACGTGCGCAGCACCAACGGATGAAGTCCTAACTGAGCGTAGCAACAAAGTGCGCAGCACTAACTAAGCACAGCCTTCAACCTCTCCACCACTTCCTTTGGAATCATGCAGTAATCGATCAAATACTCCTCAACTGTGTTGTGCTTTTTAATTATCTCATCTGAAACAGTCTTCAGATATTCAGTCCTTGCTTCCTGATATGGCCGGAAAACATCAAGATTAAACTTTCCGAAAGTAAGGATTTTAAATATTCGTTCCTGCCTCTTTAGTTCCTTGCCGTTAAGCATATAGTCGTTTGTGAGAAGGTAGTCTTCGTGAATAGCTTCTGTGTCAACACCTGCAAGGGTTTGTAACAGAAATGATATAAATCCGGTACGGTCCTTACCTGCACTGCAATGAATTATAGCGGGTAAGTTTTCTTCAACAGAGAGAAATGTCAAAATCTGATTAACCTCTTTGTTGCAATCGAAGGCAATCCTCTGATAATTACCTGTCATCAAGCTTACCAGATCTTTATTTTTAAAATCGTTTAAAAAAGTCCGGTTTATGAAATCTCTCCTCCTCGGCACTTTCTTATCGGGAAAAGGATTAATCGGGATATTCAAAACGCTGATATTAATTCCGTTAAAACCTTTGTATCTGTTATCTGAAACTTCTTCGGGTGTCCGTAAGTCAATAACAGATTTGATTTTAAGTGACCTGATTTTATCAAGCTCCGCTTTTGAATATAGATGCAATGATTCAGACCGATATAAAATTCCTGACTTCATCATATTTCCTTTTCCGGCAGGCAGACCACCAATATCCCTGAAGTTGTGCAACCTTTTGAATGTAACTATCCTTTCGTCCATAAATGTTTGTATCAGTCGTACCCGACTATAGTTTTTCAACTAAAATAAGCAATTTAAGCAACAGAATCAGGAAAAGGATTGATTATTTGAACCCAAATATAATTGGCAAAATAAAGACCATAAAAACAGTCCAAAGGGCATAAACAAGCAGGTAATCAGCAATAGTCTTCTCAACTTTGCCAATCTCTTTGCTTTTGAAGTTCACTTTAAACAAATCAATTGTAATCAGCAATAGATTGATAAAGATCAGAAGGTTGGAACCCAAAACAGCAGTTTTGTTGGGTGTAAATCCAAATTCTCCTATACGATAAATTATTGCCGACAAGGCTATCAAGTCAATTATCAGTGTTACAATTGAAAGTATAAATAAAGTCATCTCGCTGAACCGTTGTCTTTTACCTGTGGAAGCCTCTGAAATTGAGAAAACAATTATTCCCATTACTCCCAGTAGCATAAGGTTGAAAACCAGAAGAAAATCTCTGTCGTTGTAAGGATCCTTTCCTGTGGCGGCGATAGTTATAAGGTAAATAACCAGGGTTATCAATACCAGGGGACTGAAAATATTTGCTATTACAGGGGCAATTTTGCTGGCTATTTTTGGATATATCCTTGTGATGAAGGTTGCAAGTATTGGTACAGAGACTAATCCCAGAATTACTACATAATTGGAATAAAACTTCTCAATGTTTACATCAATGACTGAAAACAGCTGGAAAGTTACTAGAGTCAGAATGCCTCCTGCAATTATAAGAACCGCTATCAATATTGCCAGATCACCATTGTGTTTCAGATAATCTACTCTGATTGATTTATCAAATCTGTTAAAATCAATGAAAATGAGACCATAGAGGCACCAAAGCATAAGGGGAAGATGAATATATATCAGTTTTATCGAGTGACTGTCGTTATCATTTGGAAGGAAATTCACGTATATGGCTGATAAAATAAAAACTGACAATGTGATCAGTATATGCCTGATATTGAGCTTTTCTTTAATTAAAAATGCATAGGTCGATAAGCCCAGAAAAGCAATCAGAGCAGCGTTCTTTGCATAGAAAAAATCGGTATTCAATTTGAGGCTGAATATGTTAGGGATCTCAATGAGAAGTCCCGCTAAAAGACAAGCAATTATCAAAAACATGATATCGTTCATTCCTACCCTGACGGAGCTTAACTTTAAGTTATCAAAGTCGAGCCGGGCTTTCCAATAAGCAGAAATCTTATTATCAGATATTTCCGGATATACTTCCTGAAATTCTTTTTCGAACAATTTCTTGTCTGCCCTGTATATCTTTTCCATTTCCACAGGATTGCCAATGCTTTCTTTAATATTTAGTTTCATCACAAAAGGAATTAATTAACAGAACAACAGAGTACCATACGCACTAACCTCTATAGTATATACACGTATAATGGCCTCATTTTATTATATATAACCTGATAATTATTTATGTGTTGTCAAGATATGTTTTTCCGGTATTGCCTTAAAAAAAAGAAACTGTTATTGATGGTATTATAAACTTTATTTCCGGAAATGAGCTTTCAGTATATAGCAATCTAATATTCAATATCTTGTGGTAATCGTTTTGCTTCCTGAACTAATATTCTCATATCGTTCATTCCAATTTGTCCTTTGTAAATTTGTTTTTCATTATTCAATTCACGAATGAGGTTATAAACATATTCCGGATCAGAATTTGCTACTTTTGAAACTGTATCCAGACCAATATCATAAAGCATTTGGGCAAAAGTTACTCCAACCCATTTAATTCGTGATAAATCGGACAATTTGGTTAATTTTAAAATAGTGGGTTCATCAACTCCTGATAATTCAGAAAGCTTTTGTCTGTCTGATTTATTTAAAACACAGTTGTAGATTTCTTTGGTATTTTTTATTCCTGCTTTTTTAAGTCTGTCTACAGTATCTGCTGAAATAACGTTGAAATCAGAAATCATGTTAGGTTTGGGAAGCAGGCTGTTCAGTTCTCTCAATAGAATTGTCAAATAGTCACCGGAGAATATTTCTAATTCAGACAATTCAGCAAGCTTATCTTTTTTATTCAGCAGAAGAATTAATTCATTAACATTCTTAATTCCTATACTTTGAAAGTATCCTAATCTTTCATCAAGTTTATCTTTAAGCATCATCCTGCTTGGTGGAAGGTAAGCAGATTCTAACTTCAGCTTGTAATCATCGATTGTTACTTTTTGAAAGTCAATGTAATATCCCATTGTATAAAATATTTAAAGAGGACCTGCAATGAGCAAGTCCTCTCTGTTTCTTTAAAGCGGTTTTACAGGAACACAAATGTCGACAATGAATTTTCCGTCTTTTGGTTCTTCGGGGTACATTTCAAAGCAAGGCTTATCATCGGGTTGGTAGCCGCTGTTGGGTAACCACTGACCGTAGACCCAGTCCCATGCTTCCTGAAAGTCCCCGGCAGTAAGTTCAAACCTTGCAACAACATACTTAGCTGCTTCAAGTTCCATCTTACCAACCTCACCTTCAACTTTTGTTTCCGGGTCAACAGTAATACAAACGCTCATTCTGAGTTTATCTTCAATAGTAACGTTTGGGTCGTCGTGATAGATTATCATCGATTTGAAATCTTTACCACCGATTAAACCGCGGGGAGCAGCCCAAGCGAACAATCTGTTCCAGATACCTTCAAACAGTTTATCATCACCCTTATAAGGTCCGATATGCCTGATATAGGCCAGAGTCATCTTTGGAAGTTCTTTCACTTCCACACTTTTGTTTAATTTCATATTAGTCCTCCATTTTATGGTTTGTAATTCAGGACAAAAATATTGGACAGGCTTTTCTGTTTTTTGATGACTATTGCTATCCTGTTGACTTAAATTGCTAAAATTAAATTTCTGTGCCCTGTATTGTGTAGCAGAAATATGAAATTGATTCTTAAAATTTCTGGAGAATATAGAGATATCGGAGAATCCGCACTTAAAAGCAATATTTGATATGCTTTCGTTTTTATTTGCAAGAATAAGTGATGCAGCTTTTTCCAATCTTACCCTAAGTATAAACTTAAATGGGGGCTCTCCAACGAAAGACTGGAAAATACGATTAAAGTGAAACTTTGAAAAATTAGCAACTGCAGCCAGTTCTCCAAGGGTCATAGGTTTTTCGATATTTGAATCAATATAATCGAGTGCCTTATTAATTCTGGAAATGTACTCTGTATTGAATGTTTTGGGTTCAGTCATAGGTCGAAAATATCATTACGTAAAGATAAAGAGACTTGGATAAACAAAAAAACTTTACAGAAAAACCTTATTAACATTCTAGTCAATATCTCTGCCTTAATTCACAAATTAATACTACTGAAACATTCATGTCAATATATTATATTCAAACCGTCATTTGGACTGAACGTTAGTATAACAAGTCGAAGAAATGGTGGCTAAATAACCCAGATAGGCCTTTCTAAAATAGAAATCAGATAAATATTTCATTTTCCAATAAAAAAAATTAAAAATCTCAATAATCAAGTCAAATAATTATATTAATTTAGTGTTGATTATTGCTTGAACAATAATATATTGAAATTAATTGAAGTAAAAAAACCCAATCTCATAATACAATAAATTAATGCCCATTCTATCTCCCGGTGGTTCAAAAGCTAAAGAAGCTTATGGAATTTCAGTAATAAAAGAAAACAAATCTGTGATAATTCCTCCGAAGGGATTAGAAAGGTATAACCTTCATAATAATGATGTTGTGTTGCTATCATCGACAAAAGAAGGAGAATGTGGATTTGTAATCATGAATATCCATAAGGCAAACGATACTGTTTTCAGAAAAGTAATCGAAAAAATAAGCAAAATAGATGAGCCGGTATTTATCAAATCAAGACCTTATGCAATAACTGATATTAAAAACGGGAAAATCTATTTTAATGATGACATCCTTAAAGCCTTTGAATTGAAAATCGAAGACAGATTTGTAGTTATAAAGAGTACTACTGTCACGATGAGCTTTAATTCTATAGATATATTTAAAGAAAAAATCAAAAGTCATGACTTTTATGAGTCTGTGAATAATATTGATAAACTGGATGTTTTTGAATAATAGTTACGTACGAAAGTGCAGCAATTAAAGAATAATTCCGTTTGATACCATTTGTTATATAACCTATTGTTTTTAAAAAATACATGAACGCAGAGGATTTTTACTTCTTGGAAATACATATCCTAAAATGGTCGTTTACATCATGCCCTGCCCTCTGGTAAGTTTAAGTATAATAGTTTATTCCTGCTATTCCCGCAAAAACATACTACTTCTGATTTTGCTTGCAATTTGGGGATTGACCGGTGTAAAATCTTTCTTTTTCAATGCTTATGAAGATATCATTCTTCTGCTCTGCGGGATATATTGTGTTTGGGTAATAATCAGCGAGTTGAAGAATAAAATATCCGGAAAACAATTAGCCGGTAATCATTAAGTAGTCTTTGTTCTCAGGAAGATATAGTAATGTCATATAGAACACAGTAAAGCATACCATTAAATCCGGTAAATCCTAATAAACGCAAAACTCTGCTTATAATGGAAGCACGTATCCAAAGGAAAGTAGATAGAACGGGTAAGGTCCATAAGTTTCTGCCCACTGTTCAAAATCAACATATAGGGCATCGCCCTTGCTGAACCTTTTTAATACAGTGAGCCCTACTTTACCGGTTACACCATTATCAGATTCATAAATTTCGCCTGAATTTAATTTGGTTTGCTGCCGTCCTGATTCATATATTACAGCAAATGTAGGCTGCAGGTGCCAGTTTTTCCCTACATGGAAATCAACTGAAGAAGCAATTCCAAGTTGCCCGTCCATGTAATAGCCATAATCTGCAATAACACCATCATCCCTCAAATAGAGATAATTATTAAAAGGACCATAACAAAAACCTAAAGAAGCACCTAAATTTATATTGATGTCGGTTGTAATTTCCTTACGGATAAGCCACCATGTTATTTTTCCTTCATAATAATCAGAGGTAGCTCCATCTGTAATCAGGTCGTTCTCTTCCACTCCCCAGATATGGTTTTGATATGAGAGCTCAAGATCGACATTGCCTTTCACGGAAACACCAATTTTTCCTCCCAATGAATAGAATTCGTAGCTAGATTCATAAATCCCTTTCAGTCCTATTCCGCTTTTCCCTTTTTCAAGCAAAGGTGATATTTGCGCTGAAGCATATATTCCAGTAAAAACAATGCAAACAATAATGAGTATTTTTTTCATACGGCAAGTGTTTGATTTAGTTATTAATTAATGGATATTTCGAAATCCAGAGGGTTTTATAAAAATAAATATCTTATCAAATATATTAAAAAATCAAATTATCTTAAACATAAATAAATGTAACTTTAAGCCTTGCAGTTTAAATATATGAAATACACCCTGGCTACATCTTTAATAATTATATTTTCCTTTGTTTCATTGAGCGTTTTTGCCGATGATCCAATTCCATATTCACAAAGGATGGCTAATTCTCAAATGGCAAGAAGCGGCCCCCTCGCCTCTTGGGATTATCCAAACGGTTTGTTTGCCGAGTCTGTTCTTAAGGTTTATGAGCTTTACAAGGCAGATAAATACCTCAATTATGCCTCGGCATATGCATTTTCAACAATTAACTCTTCAACTGGAAAAATAGGTGCTCTTTTTAACTTTACCGACTACAATCTTGATTTTGTTAATCCCGGCAAGTTTCTTTTCGAGCTGAATAAGATAAAACCAAAGCCACAATATAAGATTGCTCTCGACACTTTAAGAAAACAAATTGAAAAACAGCCCCGTACTAACAATAGTTCTGACGGTGGATTCTGGCATAAAAAAGTTTACCCTCATCAGATGTGGCTCGATGGACTTTTCATGGGAACCAGGTTTTATGCTGCTTATGAGAAAGAGTATAATGAGGGATCAGGATACGATGATATTGTCAATCAGTTTGTTTTGATACACAGTAAAACCTACGATCCTGAATATCAGCTTAACTTTCATGCCTGGTCTGCTATGCCTTCTGATGAAAATTCATTCTGGGCAAATGAGTCTGAACCTTACAAAGGTTGCTCAAAGGAGTTCTGGGGACGGGGATTGGGCTGGTATGCTGCAGCTCTTACAGATGTAATTGAGATTCTTCCTGAAAACTATGTAAGGAGGAAAGAGCTGATTGAGATTTTTTCACAGGTGGCAGCAGGCATTAAAAGATGGCAGGATCCGGAAAGTGGTTGCTGGTATCAGCTTTTGCGTTACGACAGTTCTTTTATTTCAGAAAAAGGAAGAAGAAATTATCTTGAAGCATCAGCTTCTTCAATGTTTACATACGCTCTTCTGAAAGCTGTCAGACTAGGCATCATTGAAAGTGAAATTTATAAACCTGTTGCATCGAAAGCTTATAAAGGATTGTTGGAAAACTTTGTCGGTGAAGACCGAAACGGCAATCTTTCTTTAAACAAAATATGCCGATCTGCAGGACTTGGCCCGGCAAAGAATCAAAGCAGGGATGGCTCTCCAGACTACTATCTTGATGGCAGCGATGCAGGCGACATCGTTTCCAATGATCTTAAGGGAGTTGGACCTTTCATCATGGCTAGTATTGAATATGAGATGATGATGAATAGTGGAACAGGTATTCAGGGGCAGCTGAAGAACTACTCTAATACTAAATTGAAGGTCTGCTTAAACAATATCACTATTGAATCAGATAAAAATATCGATCAGGTAAGTATATTCAATTATTCAGGAACTTTAATGCAAACACTTAAAGGTGAAAAGAATAATTATCTTGAATTTTCTTATTCACTGCCTTCCGGAATTTATATTATTAAAGTAAGGTTTCAACACCCATTTAAAGAAGTATATTATAAAAGGTATCTTTATTCCTTATTATCATAACCCTAACTGTAATAATGATACCTAATCGACTGAAAGAAATATACCTAAACAATTTTCAATATATCTTCAGCATAGGATAATTGATTTAATATCACTACATTTATTAAAACGAATGTGTTTTATATGGATAAAAAAAGACTTCGTAAATATCTGCAATTTATTTATCCGATGCCGGATACAATTTCTCATAAGCTGGCAGATGAATTTGTTCATTACTGTCTTCCCAAAAGCACCTTGCTGATAAAAGAAAACACTTTAATCAGGCAATCGTTCTTCCTAGAATCTGGCTATGTCCGATCCTTCGTTTACGACACCGATGGAAATGAAGTTACTACCAACATATATTCAGCGCCAAGCTTTGTAAACGACTTCTCCCCTTTCTTCAAACGTTTGCCTGCTGAACAGAATTTTCAAACCATTACTAATTGTGAGTTTTGGATGATGGCACTCGAGAAGGTTGAAGCCCATTTTCACAACACTCCTGAGTTCAGGGAATTTGGTCGTCTTTTAATCTTAAGGCACTACGACCAGCAAAATGAAAGAATGTTGCAAATGATTAAAGATACAGCCGAAACGCGTTATACAAAGTTGTTATCAAAGCATCCTGATGTCTTTCAGAATGTTCCCTTAAAAATTATAGCTTCCTATTTAGGCATAACCGACACTTCTTTAAGCAGGATAAGAAAAGAAATAGTTCAAAAGTAATTTCTTGCCAAATGGTAAGAGCAAAAAAAGCAGGCATAGCTACTTTTATATTAAAATTAAAATTCATAAAGTTATGGAAGAAGCTATTTTCATTAATCAGTCAACATGCAAGAAATGTTTGATGTGTACAGAAGTGTGTCCAAATAAGATACTTACAAAAAACGAAAGAGGAGAAATAACCTACAAGCCAGAGCGTAAAGAACTATGTTTTAAATGTGGACAATGCATGGCTATATGTGAAACGAAATCAATCTTCATCAATGGAAATTCTTACGAAAAAGATTTCTTTGAGTTGCCTGAATATGAACAGGGCTCACTTGAAAGGCCGTTTTTTGATTTGATTTATACCCGAAGGGCAATACGAAATTTTAAATACAAACCGGTACCTAAAGAATTGCTTGAGAAAATTGTTGAAGCCATTTCATTTGCGCCTCCCGGATTTCCTCCCATAAAGACAAAGATACTTGTTGTAAGTAATCCTGAAACAATCAGGCAATCACTACCCTACATGATAGAATTATACGAGAAGTTGCTTCAAATGATGGAAAAACCAATATACAGGTATTTTATCCGGAGGGAAATTGGAAACAAGAAATTCAAGACCATGAATGAACACCTGGTGCCATTATTAAAGGCCAGAATGTCAGCAGTAAAAGCAGGCAATGAAAATCCTTTCACACGAAATGCTCAGGCCATGATATTGTTTCTTGCAGATAAAAATGGAGAAGACATCAGTCAGGATATCTCAATTGCAGCAACTTACGGGATACTGGCTTCCCATTCACTCGGACTTGGTGGTTCAATCATGGACATCATTCCTCCGGCGATAAACAAAAACACTAAGCTCCGAAAGATGTATAACATTCCTGATGATCAGGAAATTATAACCTCAATGATAATAGGATACCCGAAATATAAATATCGGAGAGGAATCAAAAGGGATCTTAAAGAAGTCAAATGGCTGTAAATATCTTATCTGAAGAGCGTAGCACCAACAGAGCGTAGCGACAACGTGCGTAGCACCAACAGAGCGCAGCGATAACAGACGAAGTCCTATTTACGCCTTATTATTCCTGTCGTAAATCAAATCGCCCGGTGTTTGCTTGAATATCTTATTTATGATTACATTGAAAGCATAGTAATTGACTACAGTAAGCACGACAACTGATATTAATGTATAACTGTTGAAAAGATCAAAATAAAGGTTCTTCTCAACAGCAAACGGCGACAAGGCACTTATGATATAATAAACTACCCCCAGATATCCGAAAATACCGGCAAAACAAATTGCAACAATCAGTGGCATAAGTACAAAAACATACATCATTCCGATATAAATACGCTTGATATCTATACCAAATGCCTTGAATGTACCAATGTTCTTTTTGATATTGTTAAGGTGAGTGCTTAAAATATTTGAAAGGAAAATATTGATCATCAGCACACTAAAACCAATCAGTATAATGGACATTATTCCGGTAAGCTTACTTACGAAATTGTAGTTCTTCATCTGCTCTATTTTTGCCATTTCCAGCTTTATTTCTGAATCTTCAGCAAACTTCTCAGCAAATTCATCAACTTTACTTAAGTCGTTGAAATTAACAGCTATGTAATCCCATCTTCTTGAACTTTTTTGTTCCTGATTCTGGAAATACGCCTGTATGAACTCATTTTCTTTTATCTTTTCCTTTTCGATAAAAGCTTTAACTTCATCAGATTCACGGAATTGAGTGTACAATTCATCAATCTGCTCCATTAAAATATCTTCGGAATAATTAAATGAAACCTGCACATAATGCAAAGGTTTATGAGAAAACTGATGCTGATAAACATCAATTGAATTTACTTCAAGCATACCCCCTTCTTCCCAATATCTTGTAAAGAAGGTTTCACAAACAGTCCTGAATTCTTCGGCCTGAATTGAATCGCAAACTACATAAGCATAAAGTTTCTTATTATCCTTAAACAGAAACTGATCGCCCAGAGTACTTGAGTTGTTGTAGAAATGCTGAGTTGTCATAAAGTCTACCCTTTCACCCGGGAGCTTGTCAACAATAGCCCTGATAGGTATTGGAACCAGCCTTCCGTCTCTCATCTTTCGGAATATGAAAGCCGGATCTTCTGAACACTCAATCTTTGAAGCAAGATTTCTTGTAATGATTATTGAAATATCTGTCTCATTTACAAATGTCTGTCCGACTGCATTATTAATATTCTCATCAACAATTGTTGCTACCAGAGGATCATCGTAGGGTATTGAACGTCCATCAATACCACGGTTTGGACTTTCAGGCATATCGCCTTTAAAATAAGCTGTCCATTTATTATAGCCTACAATTGAATCGTACCTGTATTTAGTCTGCAGCGAATCAGTATTATACTGATCTATAACACGAATTGCATTCCTGTTGGATGCCGGAATAGCCGCACTAATAGAACGAACGAAAGGATCTTCCATCTTATCCTTAAGATATTCAAGGCTTCCACTTGAAAAACCGATAGCCAGAAAGGTAAAGAACAAAATTGCAACTATCAGCCAGAAGTTTTTATTTTTCTTGCCAAGAAGTTCCTTTGTTTCATTTCTGTAGAACAAATGCTTAAAATCGTGAGGAATTGTACTGAAAGGAATACCTGCTATTTTAAGCTTGTATTTTGCAATTATCTTATACTTAACATTCACCCAGTCCCATGCTATACAAAGCCTGTAAAACAAGGAAGGAATGATATCTCTGAAAGAAAATCTCAATGAGTTCATTAAATCACCCTCATCAGATGCATCTCCATTGGTTTTCTTTGTAGTTATCTTCTTAAACTTCTTTGAAAAGAACTCTAAAATCTTTTCAAATAGATTGCTGAATAAAGGAGGAACAGATAATATCAACCAGGGTAAAAATCCAAGTATAACTCCCAACCCTGACGATTCGCCCTTAAACTCTTGTTGTTCAATACCGCCGGTAGAATCTTTTCTTTTATCCCTATGCCCCTCAACAGCTGTTTTAAACTTTAAATCCTGAATAGTTCTGATTACATCATTAATTTTAATATCGGCTTTCTTAACTTCACCGTGAGAAAATTGTCTGATATATTCTTTTACTTCCGGAGTAAGAAGTTCTTTTTCCTCAAGCTTTTTAGACAGATGTTCCTGATATTCATTCTTATCTGATACAGGATAATCAAGCTCATTTTCCATTAGGATCTGCTGACTTGACATATCTTCTTTTATCTCTTCAAAGAATGCCTCGTCAACATTATTCACTGAAAGGTGCATCAGTATTCTGGCGTAACTTTCAGTATCTGAATTAAGAAGAAGCTCAATTTCCTTTTGAATCTTAAGTTGTTGCCTTCTTGATTCATACCACTTCAGCTGCTCCCTGTCATAAATAAAGTGAGGGTCAATAGTTGAAATCCCATTTTCCTTTTTCGATAATACTATAATCCTGTCAGCAAAATCAAGGGTTAGCGGTATATTGTGTGAAACTATTATAGCACTTACATTTTCTCTTTGATGAGCAATAAAATCGCGTATAAAATGCATGAGCTTAACAGAATTGAAATGGTCGAGGTTACCTGTTGGCTCATCACCAAACAAAACTGTAAATTCCGGATTTATTGCTCTTGCAAAAGCTAATCGCTGTCTTTCCCCACCTGAAAACTCAAATGGTTTTTTTGTATATGACAGGCTTGTAACGCTTAAGTTCCTTACAAGAGATTCGATAGCATTGAAATATGCTTCAGATTCAGGTTTATTTTGAATAAGCTCAGTTAAACCAACATTTTCCAATGCTGAAAAGTTCGGCATAAGATTGGTACTCTGAAAGATAAAGCTGTAATACAACAACCTTATGTTATAGCGGTCAGCCTCCTGATCATCTCCCCAGATATCTGCCAGGTCATACTCGACATCATCAGTCGGGAAGAATCTGATACTTGACGACTCTTTATCTACAGTCTTTGTCATTAATCCCAAAGTCTCAAGCAAAGTACTTTTGCCCGCTCCGGAGGGACCTAATAAAACCGTAATCTTTCGCTTTGGAATAATAAGATCTTTTGCTTCCAATACCGGTTGACCGGGTACGTAGGCACAAGACAACTTTTCAATATAAAAAAGTATATTCTTACGATCTATATTATTTGTTATCGTTTGATCTGACATCAGCAGTGTCTATTTTATATAATCTTTAAAAAGGACTTCTATCAGTTCGGTTTCCCCGAATTCTTTTGTACTGTGCGGAAATATTCTTGAATCAACCCAATAGTGTTTCATACCTGATCCCGTTCCCATTGGTATTCTGAATGAAGCTTTAAAATTGTTGTATTCCCTGTTATATCCTTTAAAATAATCGGCAAACTTTTGTTTAAAAGAAGGATCTTCTTCAACTTTTCCACCTGTTAACTGGAAAAGATATTCATTGAAGATTGTCCATCGGTGATCGTCATAGAAATCACCTGTAAGAAGGTTTTGCCCTTCAAAAATGCTCTGAATGTGACCTTTAGTAACACACCAGTCGATAAGATATTCATATAGCATCTTATCAGAAAAGCGGTCAGGCGATGTTACATCAAGCAATTTTATCTTTTTATATTTTTCCTTACCTCCCCACCCTGTCAGGATTGCTGAAAGAGTATAGAGACTAAGGGTATCAACGGCTTCGTTAACTTCAGGGAAGTATCCTAAAATATCAACCAGAATTTCTTGCCACCCGTAAACAATAAATGAACGGGATTCATTGGAAGGAATTGCCATCTCATCAGTTGGAATTAATCGTTCAAGCGATTTCTTTATTGAAAGCAGATCGTCATGAGACATCAAAAGAACGTCCTGATACATAGGGTTCTTAAGTCCCGATTCATATCTTTGGGTATAACCAGTTCCATATAGCTGTCCGTTCTTTTGGAAAACAATATTCAGTTTTTCACTTGAGATATTCTGACTTTCAAGCTTATTAATGAAATTTTTTATTTGCGATGCATTGGAGTTGGTAATCTTACCGTTAAGATACATTGATACACTTTCCAATTGTTCATCTACCTTCTGGTCAATGATTGACAATTCATTTTCAAGCTCTTTACCAAGAACATTTGGATGCATACTTCCTCCGTCAGGTGCCATTTTGAAATATCCCGGAGTGCCTATATTAGACGCAATTTCTATAACATCCTTACTTTTTCTTTTTACAATTGACTCTTTGCTTATACCTGAACCAACAGGTAATCTATTCGCAGCTACGTCTTTCATAAGTGATTCAACCTGAGTCCTGAATGCATCATAAGCAGGTTTAACATCAGTGGTTATCTGATGATGAGCCTGAATTGCAAAAAGATTTATATTCTTCCTTGCCATCAGATTTACTAAATCCTGATACTGTACAATTGTAAAATCAGGAGATTGTTTTCCGGAGCAATCTTTGTAAGTTGTTCTGTTATGATTGCCACAATCGCCTATGAGTACAATAAAGTTTGATTCTCCTTCCGGCGGGTCGAAACGCTCAATAGCTTTCTTTATTCCATAGTACATTGCTTCTTCAGGATCGGAATTACACTTATTGAAAGTAGGTGTTAAGTACTTGCTTAAAAGTGTATTCACTCCATTGAAGTTTGAAGATAAATCTCTTGTATAATTAGCTGCATTTGCATTTCCTTCAGAAGCATCACGATAAAGCAATGCACCATATTTATAATTGTTTTTGCCTTTAATCAGACTACGGGAAGCTGCTTTAAGTGAATTCTGCAACGACTGGGCGTAAGGCACCATGCTGCTCGTTCCGTCTATTACAAAGATAACGTTAACATTACGCATCGATGCTGACATTGAATCTATAACATGCTTAATCTTGGCAAATTCAAAACTCGACAATGTCTTTCCCTGTTCCGATCTTAATTCTCCGATAACTCCAACCTTAGAAACTCCGTTATATACATCTAAAACAGGAAATCTGTCAACTTCTCCTATCGCCCTTCCTGTCATGCTTGTTTCTTCAAACAATGTTGAACCTGTAAGATTTTTCTGTGAAAATATTTTTGCTTTCTTACCAGCAGTTTTTCTTTCATTGACAGCTTTTAAATCCCAGTTCACTTCATAGGCAAGACGATGATTCCAGGCTGTAGTCTGACTTTTAAGAACCCATCCCCTTACTCTTTCAAGATCATTAACCAAATCATTAATTTCAGGAATATCTGCAAGCAAATATGCTGTTGGGGTTTCTTTATATACGTAGTTTATCTGATAAACAAGAGCAGCATTTATTGAATCGGATGGACTGCACCTTGGATGCGAACAAAACTCAGGAATCCTGAGTACCCTTTGATTATCACCCAGAATATTAAGAACCATTGCCTTTTTGTTGAATACTCCTCCCCTGAATTCAGGAAGGTTTACATCCCTCGTTTTTAGACATGTCCTCCATAAAAGCATGTCTTCTTTCTTAACCCAGCTTGCCCTTGTTGTCGCTCCCTCCTTTAAATTTCCTCTTGCATCTGCATCACTGAGTTCAATAATTTTTATTGAGCTTTCTGATTCTTCAATTACATACATGGGGTGCATGAAATCAAGCTTCTTGCCATTAGGTTTTCCACATGATTTATCTGAAAATAATGGATTGGACGGACGATCAGAAAAAACAACCCACAAATCACCTTCTTTTGTCTTTCCCGGAAGAGCAGCAGAAGCATTATCCATCGGCATTGTATATTTACCGGGTGTATTTTTTACAACATTCTGCCCCTCAACCACTACACCATAGAATAAAAACACAAGAAGCAATCCAATGAATAAAAACAATTTCTTCATAATGCTATTTTTAAAGCCATCATTACGGCACGTTAAAGCTATCTTACCTTCTCTTAATAAACCAGTATGGATAGAATTCCCAAATTTAAAATTTAAAAAAAACATATAAAAATTTGCTCAAACAAAAAACCATTCTCTAAGAAAAAATAAATATAGCACATTCAAACTTTAAACTTATAATTTTAATAATTTACTTTCAAATAATGTACCACTTAATATTCAAATATGAATATTTTTTTTTATTCCTTATCCTTAGTTTGTTAATATTCAATTTTGATTTATATTTATTATACCCTGTTTTTTCTTGAAAGATATTCTCTCCTTTTTCTTATCTGTTTAAAAATTAATAAAATACTGTAACTTTTATTAATGAAAGGAAAATATTTATGCTGTAAATGTCTTACATAATAAGGATAAAACGTTAATGCTTTAACTGTTAATATTTTAATCAATATTGATAATCGATTTTCAACATTATTAAATTCTCAAAGATATTTTTTTTATTATTTGGGACAGCTGTCTTAATTATGGGAAATTTTTCCTAAAAGCTCTGTAATTTATGTAGGTTGTAATATTCCCCTTTCAATTCAAGAAGTTCGTCATGACTGCCTCTTTCCACTACCTCTCCTTTTTTAAATACATAAATAAGATCGGCATTTTTTATCGTCGAAAGCCTGTGGGCAATTACTATTGAAGTCCTGTTTTTCATAAGATTGATCAATGCATTATGAACAAGCTTTTCTGATTCAGTATCAAGCGATGAGGTAGCTTCATCAAGTATCATAAGTGGCGGATTCTTTAACACTGCCCTCGCAATTGAAAGTCTTTGCTTTTGTCCCCCGGAAAGCTTATTGCCCCTGTCTCCTATCTTGGTTAAATATTTATCGGTAGTGTCAATTATAAATTCATGAGCATGGGCAACCTTTGCTGCTTCAATAACTCTTTCAATAGGCGCAGAATCAACACCAAACAAAATGTTATTTTCAAAAGTATCATTAAACAATACTGGCTCCTGACTCACATACCCAAGCAATCCTCGCAAGTCTTCAAGATTGATCTGTTTTATATTTATTCCGTCAATCAATATTTCTCCTTCAGTTACATCCCAGAACCGGGGAATTAGTTTAGCAAATGTAGTCTTCCCGGAACCTGATTTACCTACTAATGCAACAATCTTCCCCTTAGGAATAGTTAAATTTATATTCCTTAAAATTATATCGTGCTTGTAGGCAAAATTTACATTCCTGAACTCTATTTCACTGTCGAAAGTTGACTTTCTGGTATTCCCTGAGTTATCCCTTATCGGATTGGTAGCCTCCAGAATTTTATCTATCCTGTCGACTGATGCCATCCCCTTTTGAATACTATATACTGCTGTTGAAAAGGCTTTTGCAGGATTAATTATGCTGTAAAAGAATACCAGATAAGTGATAAAATTCTCGGGAGCCATACCCCCTTCATGTTTCAGAATAAGTGATCCGCCATACCATAAAACGAAGATTATTATTGAAGTACCAAGAAATTCACTGACAGGATGAGCAAGAAAATTACGCCACATTAAGCGATTCATGATCTTGTAGTAATCATCAGTTTCTTTTTCAAAACGATCCTGCATTTTTTTCTCTGCATTGAAAGCCTTGATAATTGGAAGTCCCGATAATGTTTCATCGATTGTGCTGAGCAGCTCTCCCATCTTATCCTGCCCCCTTCTCGATGGTTTCTTTAAACTCTTGCCTATCCTTCCTGTTATCAATACTGCCGTAGGCAATAACAACAAAACAAATAAGGTAAGCGACCAGCTCATATATATCATCACAAAAAGTGAAATAATTATGAGAATAGGATTTTTGAAAAGCATTTCAAGTGAGTTCATTACCGAGTTTTCTACCTCAGTAACATCACCTGTTACCCTTGCCATTATATCGCCCTTTCGTTCATCAGAAAAATACCCTAAAGGAAGTGAAACAAGCTTTTTGTAAATGCTGTTGCGCAAATCCCTGACAACGCCATTCCTCAGCGGTACCATACAAAAGCTTGCCAGATATGTAAACCCAACCTTCAGAAAAACCATTATTATCATGAAAATTCCAATCAGATAAAGAGCTTTAATCTGCCCCTGATCTTCAATTATTGTGCTCATGTAATAAAAGACATTTTGCTTTATATCTTCAAAGTTTAATGAGAAAGGCACCGGCTTCGTTTCAAGTTCCTGTGTACCAAATAAAATACCAAGAATCGGACTCAGGGCAAGAAATGAAAAGGCACCAAAGACAGCCCCGAGAATATTGAAGATTATATTCGAAACAGCCCACCCTTTATAAGGCGGAACAAATCGACGTAAAAGGGTAAAGAATCCTTTCATCTAATAAGGTTAGTGGTCTTAACTGATAACTTAATTAAGAGTGGTTTATTGTCAATAATTAAAAATAATATTAAAAATTCTATACCCCTGTATAATTATGCGGTGTTATATCTTTCAACCTGCTTTTCAATGTATCATCAACGTCCAATGAATCAATAAATTCATGAATTGCTTTCTTATCTATCTTTGAATTTGTCCTCGTAAGATTTAGCAAAGCCTCATACGGATTAGGATAGTTGGCGCTCCTTAAAACTGTTTGAATTGCTTCTGCTACCACACTCCAATTTCTGTTAAGATCTTCCTCTATTGCTTCAAGGTTGATAATCAATTTATCAAGTCCCCTGAGGGTTGAATTGACAGCAATGAGAGTATGACCAATAGGAGTCCCGATATTTCTCAATACAGTTGAATCGGTAAGGTCTCTTTGTAGTCGCGAAACAGGCAGCTTGGCCGAAAGATGTTCAAAAATAGCATTGGCAAGGCCTATATTTCCTTCTGAATTTTCAAAATCAATAGGATTAACCTTATGTGGCATAGCTGAAGAACCTATTTCTCCCTTTTTAATTTTCTGTTTGAAATATTCCATTGAAATATATGTCCACATATCGCGATTAAGGTCCAACAATATTGTGTTTATCCTTTTCAGATTATCGAAGATAGCCCCATAATTGTCATAATGAGCAATTTGAGTTGTATATTGTGATCTCTCAAGCTGAAGTGAGTTTCTGCAAAAATCATTGGCAAAAGTTACCCAGTCGATTTGTGGATAAGCAACATGATGTGCGTTCAAATTACCTGTTGCCCCGCCAAACTTAGCATAGCAAGGAATATTCTTCAGTAAATCGAGCTGTACATTCAGCCTTTCTATAAAAACTCTTAATTCCTTTCCCAAGCGTGTTGGAGATGCAGGCTGGCCATGTGTTCTGGCAAGCATTGGCACATCGTCCCAACTTAGCGCCAGTTCCTCAAGTTTCTGAAGCACCATTTCAATTCGCGGATAATATGCATTCTGTAACGCATCCTTCAAAGAACAGGGAACTGCTGTATTGTTGATATCCTGTGATGTTAAACCAAAATGGATAAACTCCTTGAATTTCTGCAATCCCAAACTATCAAACTTTTCTTTCAGAAAATATTCTACTGCCTTAACATCGTGATTGGTGATTTTCTCAATGTCTTTTATCTTTTTTGCATCCTCAAGCGAGAAATCCTTATATATATCGCGCAGTGGCTCTGCCATTTCAAAATCAAAATCAGAAAGCTGAGGTAAGGGGATATTACACAAAGCAATAAAATATTCCACTTCAACCATCGTCCTGTATCTGATGAGTGCAAACTCTGAAAAATACTGCTCCAGTTCTTCTATCTTACCCCTGTATCGCCCGTCAATAGGGGAAATTGCTGTCAATTCATTTAAACTCATATTTCATCTTATTTAAGAATGCAAAGATAACACAAAAATATAAAGAGAAATTATGCTACAATAACCTAAGATTAAAGTTGCACTACAAAAGTTAAATAAATCAGATTCGGATGATTTTATATCATCATTATCATCAAGAAATACACGGAAGATTTTATTTTTATGGTTTACATCTGAAAAGTTGTAATTTTATGAATTAAACAGAAAATAATAACCTGAAAATATGAAACGTATACTCCTTCTTCTAACTTCAATTATATTAATAAGTTACACTTTTGCAAATGACAACTCCTTCCTGGTCTACAAGTTCAATGTTAAGGAAGAAATAGCCCCTTCTGTATGGCGGCAAACAAAAAAAGTATTTGCAAATGCCGACAGCCTGAATGCTGATGTCATTCTTATTCACATGAATACTTACGGCGGAACAGTTGTTGATGCCGATTCAATAAGAACAAAAATCCTGAACAGCGATATTCCTGTCTGGGTTTTTATAGATAATAATGCTGCCTCTGCCGGCGCACTGATTTCGATAGCCTGCGACAGTATTTTCATGAAACCCGGAGCAAATATAGGAGCAGCAACAGTTGTAAATCAAACCGGCCAAAAAGCACCCGACAAATATCAGTCATATTTCAGATCAACAATGAGGGCTACCGCTGAAAGCCATGGAGCTGACACAATTATCAACGGAAATGACACTGTTATAAAATGGTTTAGAAATCCTATCATTGCTGAAGCCATGGTTGATGAAGATGTGTATATCCCCGGCATTATTGATACAGGTAAGATTCTCACATTCACTGCTATGGAAGCCCAAAAATATGGCTTCTGTGAAGGTCTCCGTGAAAACGTTGACGACCTTCTTGAAAAAGCAAATGTTGGCAAATACGAAATAAAGGAATTCAAACCATCAGGAATTGACAAGATTATTGGATTCCTTACTAATCCTATTATCTCAGGTATTTTAATAATGGGAATTCTAGGAGGTATTTACTTTGAAATGCAATCGCCCGGAATTGGCTTCCCCCTTATAATTGCAATAATTGCTGCTATAGCTTATTTTGCTCCCCTTTATCTCGAGGGACTGGCAGAAAATTGGGAGATAATAATTTTCGTCGTCGGAATAATTCTCATTGTAATAGAGCTATTTGCATTTCCCGGATTCGGCGTTGCCGGAATAGCCGGAGCCATACTGGCTTTCATGGGATTAACCCTTAGTCTTTTAAATAATGTCAGGTTTAATTTTGAAAATGTAAAAAGCCTTTCTGTTCTCGTTGCCCTGCTGACAGTTACACTTTCTGTCTTTTTTGGATTTATATTATCCATTCTACTTAGTAAAAAACTATTTACTGCAAGTAAAGGTCCTTTTCAAAACCTTGCTCTTACGAGCGTGCAAAATAAAGAAGATGGATTTATCGGAGTCGACGTTCACCAACTTTTGATGATAGGTAAAACAGGTATAGCTCATTCAGTTTTAAGACCTTCAGGTAAAGTTGAAATTGAAAATGATGTCTGGGATGCTAAAGCAGAAAACGGTTTTATAGAGAAAGGAGAAAAGATAATTGTTATACGACAAGAAGCCGGACAACTATATGTAGAAAGAACCAACTAATGAATTTTTTAAAAAAAATATCTCCGGAAAACTGGTTTAGATTTATATTAGGAGCTTACCTGATATTGGCAGTAATAGCTGGTATACAGTCGTATATACAAACCTACGAAGAGCATCCCCAATATACTTGCTACAATAACTTTGTTATCTTCAAACAATCTCATTTTCACCTTAATCAGGACAAAGACCTTTATAAATTATATCCTGAAGAACATTGGGATCTTTATAAATATAGTCCCGCGTTTTCACTTTTCTTCGGAGCCTTTTCTTATTTCCCCTCTATCATGGGACTCAACCTATGGAATATTCTTAACAGCATTGTTTTCTTTCTTGCCATTTATCTCCTGCCAAATATCCGAAGCCGGGAGAAGATATTTATATTGATTTTCTGCATTATAGAACTTATGACTTCCCTGCAAAATGAACAATCAAATGCGCTTGTTGCAGGAATGATAATATTGGCCTTTGGCTTGCTGGAAAAGAAAAACTACCTGCTTGCAACTTTCTTAATCGTTGGATCAGTTTACATCAAAATATTCGGGGTCGTTGCCATGGCCTTATATCTGCTGTATCCCAACAAGCTGAAGCTCACCCTCTATTCAATATTCTGGGTAGTAATCTTGTTTTTCATTCCACTGATTGTCGTCAACTTCAATCAATTGAAGTTCTTATATGAGAGTTGGTTTAACCTGCTGATGGATGACCATTCAATGTCATACGGTATATCAGTCATGGGTTTCATAACCTCATGGTTTGGGTTAAATATCAATAAGATAATAGTTGTAATAATTGGTATTGCCTTGTTCCTGATTCCTCTGTTGCAGATAAAAAAATATCAGTTTTATAAATTCAGACTACTGGTTTTGAGCTCAGTACTTATATGGGTAATAATATTTAATCACAAGGCTGAATCATCAACATTTATTATTGCACTTTCAGGAGTAGCAATCTGGTTTTTCCTTTCTGAAAAGAGTATTTTAAATAATGTACTTATAATCTCAGCTTTCATTTTAGTTTCTCTCTCTCCTACCGATATTTTCCCGAATATCATTAGAGATAAGTATGTTATTCCCTTAGCCTTGAAAGCTGTCCCATGTATATTCATCTGGTTCAAAATCCTTTATGATATGTTTTCGTCAGTAAATATTCTAACTCAAGAGCCGTCAATACAAACTTCAAATTCATCGTTATTGTGAGGAAATAGACACTTGTAGCAAGACACTAGAATCAAGATTGGATATTGCCGAATCATAGAAA